>JAHZJA010001160.1 GCA_022601155.1 Deltaproteobacteria bacterium
CATCGACCCCGACCCACACCGTCTCGACCATTGGCCCAATCGTGGTGAGCAGCTCGAAACGCCCCGGGCGCCAGGCGTAGCCCGCCGAGGCCACCACCCGCATGCGGGTGAGGGGTACGTTGGACGGCCGCCACCCCAAGCCCCGGACGTCGAGGCCCACGACCACCCCCGAGGTGTGGATCCACTGGGCGCCCAGGCCACCCCCCACCCCGGTCACGCCCGTCACGTCGGTGGGCGGTCCGACGCCAAAGGTCGCTCCGCCCCCGCCGACCACGCCCATCCACCACTGTGGTGCGGGTTGGGGAGTCGAAGGCTCGACCGGCGAGGGATCCGGCGAGCTCGGCTGGGGCACCTCGGCCGGCTCCGGTTCTTCGACGGGCTCGACCTGCTCCATCGGCTCCGCCGCGACCGGGGGCGGCTGCTCGATGGCCTCCGGCGGGACGACGACGCCCGTCCGGAGCGGAGCGAGCCGATTGTTCTCGATCGCATCGAGCATGTTGGCGACCAGTCCTGCGACCACCCGGGCACGCTGCTCGTGTTCCGCTCCAACCTCACGCGAGAACAGTCGCCCGTCGGACACGATGAGCTGCACGTCGAATTGGTCGGGCCCCAACGGCTGCACCGTCATCCAGGCAAAGGCCACTGTCGGACGCGGCGAAGAATCGGAGGGGCTCCACACCCGATCCCCCAGGCGGAGCAGCAGTTCCTCGCGTAGCTCCGGGGCAATGTCGAGCCGCCGATCGATCACCACCACCAACGGCGCGGCGCAAGCTTCCGATTCCGTGTCGGGTGCCGGCGACGAACAAGGGTGTGGGGGGCCACCGAGAGCAGCCGCGAGCAGTCCCCACGCGAGCATCATCCGGCGTCAGTCTACTCGGCTCGCGACACGACGTCCCGTGCATGCTGGGTGTAGGTGCCACGAGGTCGATCGCGGAGATAGGCCTCCCAGCACCTGCGTTGCTCCGAGTCGGCCGCCGTCCTACAGGAGCCTGCGCGCGCATCATCGATGTAGCGTCCCCGCGGAAACCGCTTGGCATAGCGGCGCCAGGCCCTGCGCAGGCCCGCGGTGTCGCCTTGCTGTCGCATCAGCGCAAACAGGTCGCCATAGGCGATGTCGGCGATGTCCCTGCGGCCCGCGGTGCGAACCAGATCCTCGAAGTAGGCCTGCGCACGACCGAGCTCGCCCCGCTTCCACGCGGCTCGGGCCGCCGTGTCCAGTGCTCGCAGTCGTGCATCCTTGCTTGGCCCTGGAGCGGCCTGGGTGTTGGTCTCGGCGGCAGGAGCTTCGGGTTCGGGTTCCGCAGGAGGCACCCATGCCTCGGGCTGGGTCGCCGGTGGCGGCGGCACCTGGGCGGGCGACGACGATGACGGCGTCGATCGAACGGGCGGAGACACGACACCTGCGCGCGCGCCAGGTTCGGGCACCCGATCGGACGCCGACGAGTAGTCGATCCCTGTGTCGTCGCGGGAAGACTCGGCGCGCCAGCTTCCCTGGCCGAGCAGCACCGCGCCTACCACGAAGGCGATGAGCACCGCCGCGATCGCAACGACGGTCGTCAAGCCGCGGCGGTGGGATGCGGGCGCAGGGATCGGGTCTTGGCCCTGACCCAATGGTGGGATCTCGTCGAACCGCTGGCCGGCCACGAACTGGGCCGCATCGTCCAGGAAATCATCGAGGGTTCCAAACGCGAGCGCGGCGGCGATCTGGTCGTCGCTGCGCTCGGACAGGGCTCGTGCCTCCTGCACGTCTTGCTCGCAGAACGTCCCGGGGCCGGAAAGCCCACAGGCACGACCCACCACCTCGGCAAAGTCGCCGTACTCGATGTCCGTCGCCATCTCGTCGACCGTCGCGGTGGCTTCCGCAGCCAGGGCCACCGCATCGCCGCGCAACGGGTCAACGGCTGGCATCGTCCACCTCCTGGGCCGTCGCCCACCCCAGCGACTGCAGCCGCTGCTCCACTTGGAGGCGGGCTCGGTGCGCTCGCACGCGCACCGTCCCCGGCTCGATCTCGAGCCGCTGGGCGACCTCGTTGGCCGACAGCCCTTCCACATAGCGCAGCACGAACGCCTCGCGGAGGTTGGCCGACAGCTCATCGAGCACCGTGAACAACACGCGGACCCGGAGCCGCCGTTGGTGCTCACGGTCGGGCCCTTCTTCTCGCAGCTGCTGCGTGGCCTCGGCGAGCACCAGCTGAGTCTGAGCCCGCGCTCGTCGGTCACCCGCGCGCCAGTGGTTGCGGGCCACATTGAGGGCCACCCCGTGCAGCCACGTCGCGAACGTCGATGCGCCGCTGAACGATGCAATCGACGTCATCGCGCGAGCAAAGGTCTCTTGCGCGAGGTCTTCGGCCACCTCGCGGGCGCCGACCAGCGCGCACAGGTGACGCACCACCCCCGCGTAGTGCCCTCGGTACAGCAGGGTCCACGCCGCCAGCTCTCCACGCCGGGCTCGCTCGACCAGCGCCTCCACCGATGGCGGTGCCGTCGGGGGTCCGTCGTCCTTCGCGTGCAGCGGGACGATGGTGGAGTGAGCGGAGGCGCGGCGCATCGGTGCGGTACGGGTGAGTGTCGGCCGCAGGGCGCGTCGTTACATGCGCCCCACGCGCATGCCTGCGGCGTTCAGGGGGCACATCCCGCTCTCGGGCACGCATTGGTCGATCATCGCGCCGTCGACCGACATCACGGGCATGCAGACCAACCCGGAAGCGCACATGCGCCGACCTTCCATGCAGACCCGCAGGCAGACCTGCTGCCCGCCGACGAGTGCGCACACGTCGGAACGACCGCCGCACTGCGCATCCGCTTCACACGGCTGGCACAGCTCCAGCGGGTCTGCTCCGTCCGTCGAGTCCGGTCCGGTGCCCTCCTGCGTCGGCATCGAGGAGTCGGTCGACCCCCCGCTCGTGCTCCCGCCCGATCCGCTGGCGCCACGGCTACTGCTACCGCTGACCCCCGTCGAGCCCGCGGAGCTCGTGCCCTCGCCCGAAACGACGGGGGGCACCTCGTTCGAGCTGGACGAGCCGGACCCGCCCCCATTGGGCTCGTCGACCACGTAGTTGTTGACGCAGCCCATCGCGGTCAGCCCCACGATGGCAGCGCCCCTGTACACGGCCGGGCGCACGGTGATCACGGCGGCGAGCATAGCAACCGTCAGACCAGCAGCTGCGGCACGATGCCCGGAACCTCGCCGAAGTCGTCGAACACCCCCACCGCTTGCATTGCCGTCTGCAACACATGGCACGGCATCGCCCCCGCCGCGCGGATGTGCTGCCCGCGAACGAGCACCTGTGGCGGACCGGCTACCGCCATCGTCATGTCGTAGGAACCGTGTCCGCTCTGGCCGCCCGTGTTGGTGTAGACGACCACCGTGTTGTCGAGCAGCGGCACCCCGTCTTCGAAGGAGTCGGCGAGCTTGGCAACCAGCCGGCCAAAGAAGCTGGCTTGCCACGACATGATGTCCGCCCATACCTGTGCGCGCTCGGGAAAGTCGACATGCGTGACGTCGTGGACCTCGAGGTTCACCCCCCACAGCGGCCCGGTGCTCATGAAGCACTGCTCGATGGTGCTCTGGAACGTCGCCACCCGGGTGAGATCGCAGGCCAGGGCCATGTGGACCAGGTCGACGAAGATCTCGGAGCGCAGCGTCTCGTTGGAGTACCCGGTCGTCCCGCCGTGCTCGGTGCTGGGATGATTGCTCTGGGTCGGATCGGGGCCCGGGTCCGCGATGGGCTCGCAGGTCCCCGTGATGCCACCGCCACCCAGCTGATCGAGGCGCGTCTCGAGGTCGCGCAGCTCGTCGAAATGCTGCTCCAGTCGGATCGCGTCGGCTTGGCTGACCCGCGCCTTGGTGTGATTGCCGTGCTCGAGCACGAGGTCCAGCACCGAGCGTTGCCGTGCGATATGGCGTAGCTGCGCCGCAGCTTCGGCCGGATCGTCGGGGGCCACTCCCAGGGTCAGCTGCTCCCAGGCTAGCCGCGGGCTCGTCTGGGGGGTGAGGTTGGTGCCGTCGGCCCGCGCCGAGATCACACCACCCGTGCCGCCGTTGCTGCCCTTGTAGTTGTGGGGCTGAGCCCGAAATTGCAGCGAGCCGAACGGCGTCGGGGCGTCGAAGCTCGCCGCCACCACCTGATCCGAGGTGGGGTCTTGGTACTGGGCGTACATCGGCGTGCGATACCCGGTGAGCAACGGAGGCATGATGTCGCCGTGCAACGTATGCCCGCGACCGCCGGGAGGGATGGCAGCGTTGGGGCCGCTGGGGGTGGGTACCTGGAGGCCCGAGACCAGCGTGATCCGATCTTGCACCGCCGCCAACGAAGCCAGCCCGGTGGGCATGGTGTAGTCCGCCCCCGTGCTGCTGGGGACGGTGTAGTTCTGCTCGGTGCCCCCCACCATCACCACGTAGCGGCGGGGCAACGCATCGAGACCTCCGGCGCGGGCCGTCCGGGGGCCGACGCTCTCGAGCAACGGCAAGGCCAAGGTCGAGCCGGCCAGTCCACGAAGGAAGGCCCGCCGTCGCACTCGAGGACGATGGTCGTGGTTGCGTGTCATCGGCGTCTTCATTCGTTCGTCTCGACCACCCGATGCCGGAACGCATCGCTGCTCGCCAACGCCAGCACCGCGTCCAACATGTCGTCGCTCGTCTCGAACCGCCGGGCCAGCGCGTCCACGGCATCCGCGTCGGCGGCGGTCGGCGCCCGCCCCAGGGAGAACTGCAGCAGTCGGCGCATCGCGCAGGTGTGCACCCGCCCCGAGTCTGCCAACAGCGCCCCCAGGCCGGGTGCCCCCGCAAACGCACCGAGCCCGGCGACCTCGCCCCGCCCTTCGATCGAGCACTGTGGACGACCCGGTTCATGAGTACGCCACTGACCACGAGGTCCGTAGTTCTCCAGCCCGAAGCCGATGGGATCGACGATCGTATGGCAGGCAGCACACTCCGCTCGCTGTGACATGTCGTAGCGCTCCGGCTTGCATGCGGTGGGGTCTCCGGCCGGAGGCACACCGCTGTCGATGTCGGGTGGCGGGGGCGGCATCGGCTCACACAGCAACCGGGTCCACACCGCCTTGCCGCGCTCCACCGGGCTCGTGTCGCCGAACTTCTCCCCCACCGCCAAGAAGGCGCCGTGCGACAAGATCCCGGCCCGGCGCGCGTCGGGGTAGTCGACCCAGCCCGGGGCGAAGACCTCGACGCCCAGATCGTAGTGCACCGCGAGCGCGGGGCTGAGGTACGATTGTTCGAGCGTCAACAGCGACGACCAACGCCGCTCGGCCACCACCCGCTCGACCAACGCATCGGTCTCCAAGCGCATCGCCAGCTCGAGCGCGCTGCCCTGGGGCAGGTCATCGTAGTCCAACCACATCGCGTGAAATCGCTGGAGCTGTTCGAGACCGCGTCGATCGGCCAGCATCGCCTCGGCGACCTCTCGCACCTGGGCCGAGGTCGACAGCTCCCCCTGCTCAGCGCGGAGCAACAGCGCCTCGTCGGGGCCGGTTCCCCACAGCAGATACGACAGGCGGGTCGCCATGCTGAGATCGTCCAACCTCGACATCGAGGGTTGATCCGCCACCAGCTCCCCCGTCTCGATGCGATAGACGAACTCGCTGTCCATCAACACGGCCTCAATCACCATCGTTGCCGCCACATCGAACTCGCCCTCCTCGACCCCGTGGCTGATGAATGCCGCATAACCGTCGCCCTCCGCGGGGGAGATCGGTCGTCGCAGCGCGCGGCGGGCAAACGAGGTCGCGAACGCACGAAGGCACGCCGCATCATCCGGGCCCGAGGGTGTGCACCCCAACACCGTCGCCCGACGGTCGGGATCGGCCAGGACATGGTCCGCCACGGCGGCCGACATCGCGAACAGTCCGTCGATGAGGGCCGGGGAGGGATCCTGAGTGGTGTAGTCGTTGTCGAACGGCGTCTCCGCATCACCGGGAATCGAGTCGATGAGACCGGCGGGCAGCGGGCCCACGAGGTCGGTCAGCGTGCGCGACAGCTCGGCTCGGCTGAGTCGACGGAGCCCCATGGGGCCCAGCGCGTCGCGATCGAGTCCCGCCACCGGCCCTTCGCCGTCGTCGCTGTCGTCCTCGGTACCTTCGGTGCTCTGACCATCGTGCTCGTCGGCGGCGCCGCGACCGGTCGTACACGCAGGCTGTCCAACGACACACGCCAGCGCGATGAGCCCGCGCATCTGCTTGGTCCTCGCCATCGCGGGGTTGTGGCCGGTCGTCGTCAATTCGTTACATCGGATGGTGGGACCGATTTCGACCCCTGGTGCACGCAGAAGGCGTCGACGCTCCTGGAGCATCGACGCCTTGGTGCACGCGTGAGCGGTGCGAGACGGCTACAGATGGCGCCGTCGTCTTCGGGTCCAACCGCCCAGGCACAGCATCAACAACAGGCCGCCAAGCGGGGCCGACCCCGTTCCCACCGAGCAGCCTTCGGAGTCTTCGAGTCCCCCGCCCGAGCCGCCCTCGGACGTGCCTGCGCCCTCGGTCGCGCCGCCGGTTCCACCACCTTCGGACTGCCCATTGCCGGTCTCGTTGTTGGCGCCCGTGTCGTCCCACCAGCCGTCCTCGGAGCCTCCGCCTTCGCTCGCGCCGCCTTCATTGCCGCCCTCGTCGCCACCTTCGGCGCCTCCGCCTTCGTCTCCACCTTCGGCCCCTCCGCCTTCGTCTCCACCTTCGGCGCCAC
>JAHZJA010001161.1 GCA_022601155.1 Deltaproteobacteria bacterium
GGACCTCCACGGTGCTCGCCTCGAACATCCCCGTGACGTCGACCGAGAGCGGACCGTCGGCCCCGACGAACGGCCAACGATTGACGGCGGGCTGGCTACCGCTGCGGCGCAGACAGTTGTGCTCGAGCAAGTCCTGTGGCCGCGCGGGCACGCCGTGCGCCTCGAGGTAGGCCGGAGACGCCACGATCATCCGCTCGAAGGCCGCGACGCGGCGTGCGATGAGCGTGGAGTCCGACAGCTCCCCCGCCCGAATCGCCAGATCGATGCCCTGCGCCACGAGGTCGACGAAGCTGTCGTTGAGCTCCAGCACCACACGAATATCGGGGTACTGGACGATGAACGTACGCAGCATCGACACCAGCTCCAGCCGGGCCAGGCCGTGCGAGACACTCACCCGCACCACCCCTTGCGGGCTCCGGCCATGCTGCGTGACCAAGTCTTCCAGTGCGGCCAGCCGCTGCACGATCGCCTCGCCACCTTCGTAGTAGCTCCGGCCCACGTCGGTGGGAGACACCCCGCGGGTGTTGCGGTGGAGCAACGAGACGCCCAGCCGCTCCTCGAGGCGACTGACCTGCTTGCTCAAGGCGGACGGCGTCAGCCCCAGCTTGCGAGCGGCGGCCGAGAAGCCTCCCTCTTGCACCACCGCCACGAAGGCCTCGAGCTCAGCGTGCTTGTCCATCGCAGCGCGCGGCAGTGTAGCAAGCCCTACCCCCGGTGCCGCCGCGCGCCGCCGCGCCCGCTGCTCAGCGCAGCACGCCCGTGATCACGAACGGCGAAGGTGGAGCGGGATCCAACCCAAACAGGTGGTCGAGCTGGCCCTCCACCACCCAGAGACGGTGCTCGCCCTGCGCCACCGTCGTGGGCACATCGAAGTCCTCGGCCACCGTGACCACCTGCCCCACGCCCCCCTGGAGGCTGACCGCGCGCAATCGGTTGCCATCACCGCCAGCAAAGATGCCGTTCTCCACCACCAGTAGATCACCGTCGCTCGAAGCGGCAATGCCATCGGGCCCGACCAACGCGATTGGATTACCATCGGCGTCGGTCAAGGGCACGGGCACCACGTCGAGGGCCGCGCCGTTGGGGTCCCGGGTGGCATGGAGCAGCGTCCCCTGGGCGAAGTTCACGACGAACAGCTCGCCTTGCCACACGGCGATTCCATTGGCGCCGAACGGAGGATCGCCCGGCGCGAGCAGGTCGGGGTCGTAGGACCACCCCGTCGCGGGCGTGCCGTCGACCAACACCGCCTCGGCCGGCAGCTGCAAAATGCCGCCGCCGAACGAGTCGGTCAGGTACACGGTGCCGCCGTCGATGACGACGTCGTTGCAGAACACGGGCACGCCCTCGGCGGCAGGAGGCACCGGGTGCTTCGCCACGACATCTCCAGTGTCGAGATCGATGGCGACCAGATCGCTGGAGACGGGATCGAGCGCCGACGAGTCGCAGACCAGCAGCACGCCGTGAGCCTCGTCCACGGTCATTCCAACCGCCCCACGGGTCAGCGCTTCGCTCGTCAGCACGTCCACGCCGCCATGGTGTGGGTGGGGGTCGACGCGAAAGATGGTGCCGTCACCAAAGCTACCCACGTAGATGTCACCGTCGGCGTCGATGGCGATGCCCTCCGGGTACACCGCCGCACCGGGCAGCTCGATGGACACTCGGGGGTTACACCCCGTGAGCAACAAAGGGGTCGTCAGCGCGGCCGCGTACAGCCAGGAACGGGTCTTCGTGGTTCGTTGCATTGGATTGATGCCGTCGTCGGCAACCCCAAGCTACGGGGCACCGACCCAGCCGCTATCGCCTCCTTGGACAAGCAGTTGTGACCGCGAGGCACGACCGCGATGTAACAACGCCGGCCGCTCGCATGTGCGCCGAGCGAGGGCTAGGCGCCAGATCGCCCGAGGCGATGGTCTGCGTCGTGCCGAGCACGGGGGCGGTCCGCTGCGGCCTCGAGCCGCACCGCCCCCCACGTTGCCAGCAGGCGCACGAGATCGGCCGCTGTCGCCCGAGCGTGGGTCCCCAACGGCTGGTCCAGCGGATGCTCCCGCATCAACCACGCCATCGCGAAGGGCTCCGGCTTCGCCAGTCGCCGCAGCAACCGGCACAGGGCTGGGGTCGATTCGGCATGGCTCACATGGCCCCGCGCGGCAACGAACACCTCATCTCCATGCTCCACCCAACACAGCGCTCCTGCGACCGGGCTGCACACCACCGCATCGATGTCGGCGTGGGGGATGGGCACCAACACGGTCGGTCCCAAGCCCGCCGACGAGACCCGGGACAGCCAGGCTTCGATGGTGTCGCGCCTGCACCCGTCGGCCCACCGCTGGGCGTCATCGACGACCTCGACCAGGGTCTGTGGCAGTGCGATGGGCTCACCCGAGCTCACGATGGGAGGCGTACTGACGCGGGGCCGCTGGTCGATGGCGGGGCCTTCGGTGGCCAGCGCTCCGACCACCTGCTCGCGAGCGACCCGCTCGAGCTCCGTGAGCGCGGCAGGCCCGATCCGATCCTCGAAGGCACCCAGCAGCGCCAGCGGCTGGTGGAGATTCCGCGCGTAGTCGACTCGGTATGAAGGCAGCCCCGACGGCGCGGGCCGCCGGGTGACCAAGCCGCTGCCGTCTTGCCAGTACGCGGCCACGTTGAGGGTGACCGACAGCCCCGGCCCCGGCTCCGCGACATGCCAGTACCGCGACGGCCAGTACACCAACCGTCCGGGGTCGACCGCGAGCCGATGCGCCTGCGCGAGCATCGACTCCCGCTGCGGCCCGTGCTCGGGTAGCTCGAAATCCCCCGCCTTGCCGCAGTGCTCCCAGTACGACTTCGGCTCCCACAGATAGATGTCCTTGTGCCCAAACACCCCCAGCGTGAAGTTGCTGTTGCCGTCGAGGTGTACGCCGAAGGGGGTCTGATCGTAGCGCCCCACGTAGCAGTCGACCCAAAACCCCCGCGTGGGCAGTCCGCTGGCGGCCACCAGCTGGCGCACGAAGCTCTCGATCGCGGCCCCCAGCCCCGCATGCTGCCGATGCAGATGGCTGAGCTGAAGCAGGAACGGCTGTGCCTGCTGCTGCGCGTAGCCTTCCCAGTCGATCTGTGCGGCGCGGGGAAGTCGACAGTGGAACCGTCCCCGATGCTCCGGTCCCAGCATGACTGCCCCGTCGCCGTCGATCGCTCGGATGTTGCCCACCGCGGGCCGCCCATGCTCGATGTAGTGCTCACACGCCGCCACCACCGCCTCGAACACGAGCCCGGCATCCACCTGTGCCAAGCCCAAGCCGGTTGCGTCGGCACAGGCCGACCGCTCCCAGTGCCGCTGATGAAACGCTTGCGGGTCCATCATGCTCGCTACCAGTTGGGGTTCTTGGGCAGCGCGAGGTTGAGGTAGGCATCCCGCTCTCGCAGGAGGAACCCCGCTTCGGTCAGCTCGCCGAGGTGTTGCTCGACGCTGGCCGTCGTCACCACATCGGGGCCCCCCAGCGCCCGCACGATCTCCGGGACCGTGCAGTGGGTCCGCACGCAGGCCTCGAACACCTCCGCCCCAACGCCCTCGATCACCGTGCGCTGCGAATTGGACACGTCACGGCCGTCCACCACGACCACGTGACTCCCCGACCGCAGGTAGAACAGGTACGGGCGCGGTCCGTTCCACGCCGCACACCACCAAGACAGCTGGGCATCCATCTGCGCGATGATGTCCGCGTCCAGCGTCTCCAGCTCGTCGTAGTCGAACGAGTAGGCGATCTTGTCCAGATCGAGCCGCCGCGGATAGATCTGGGCGTACGAGGCCCACGGCCGCACGCCACGGAACCCCAGCGCCTCGGCGCGCTGGTAGTTGGGACTGAAGCGGTCCAGGCGAAGCACGTGCGACACGGGCCCCGGCGGCTGCAGGTGCGGGATGAGCCGCATCGTCTCGAGCTGCTGCTCGTAGTGCTCCCGAAGCTCCCCCGGAAAGCCGCGCAGCATGTGCCACTTGACGTCGATCCCATAGTAGCGGCCCCACTTGAGGAACCGAACATTTTGGATGCCCGTGGTGCCCTTGTCCATCAACGCCAGCACTGGCGTGCTGAGGCTCTCGATCCCCGGCTGGGCCGTGCGCACACCAGCCCTCGCCAGCGTTCGCAGCTGCTTCGGGCGCAGGTTCGCCTTGACCTCGTAGAAGATCGAGTAGTCTCGCTTGTCTTCCGACAACGGCGCGAACACCTTGTCGATGTAGCGGTTGTCGAGGATCGCATCGGTGCACATCAGCTCATCGATGCCGTAGCGCCCCGCCAAGCCGTCGATCTCGGCCCGCACGCGCGAGGGCGACTTGCTGCGAAATGCCATCTGGGCTGCCGTCATCCCGCAGAAGGTGCAGTGGTGCTTGGCTCCCCACCAGCACCCACGGGCCGACTCGAACGGCAGCGCGATCGCCATACCGCGAACGATCGCCGGTAGCCCCAGCTCGCCGGCGCGGTCGAAGAAATCGTCGTAGTCGGGGGTGGGCAGCTCGTCCATGGCGCGGGTTGGGGCGGCCCGGCCTGCAAACACCACCGCGTCATCCTTGCGGTAGGCCACCCCCGGCAGCTGCGGATCATCACAGCCGCACGCGAGCGCCTCGAGCAGCGCGGGGAACGAGGTCTCCGCATCACCGACGACGGCGTAGTCCACCCACGGCAGCCCCCGCACATACTCGCGGCCCATCTCGTCGTCGAAGTTGGCCCCCCCGAACACCGTGGTCAGGTGCGGATGTTCCTGCTTGAGCAGCCGCGCCATCGCCAGGGCGGCGCAGTTTTGCTGGAACACGGAGGACAGCCCGACCACGTCGTAGGCACTCCAGTCGATCGACTCCAGGCACCAACGCAGGAACCGTGGGACTACCCGTTGTCGCAGATCGACGAGCCCCTCGAGGGACAGGCCAAACAACGCGCACGTCCGCTCCACCACCCCCGCACTCGCCGACAAGAACTCCTGCGCGGGGACGGCCTCGTCGCCGAACGCTTCGCCCGCAAACACCCACTCACCCAGCAGGCTGCAGTGCTTGTAGTACTCGGCCAGGCCATCGCTGATCTCCCACCCGACCTGCGCCCCGAACTCGAGGTTGAAGTGATGGGCGCTACAGGGGATCTCGATGCGATCGAGCAAGGCCTTGAGCAGCCCCAGCTGGATCGAAGGAAATCGCGAGGACGACAGCGGCATGTTGACCAGCGCCACCCGCAGGCCCCGTGCACGATCGACCGCTCCCGCCACCGGAACGCCCCCCTGCCCCCGCACCACATCGAGGACCCGTCGTGGAGCCGAGGCAGGGCTCGGTCGTGAAGGGGAAACGGTTGGATTGGACATCGGCTACCAGTTCGGGTTGGTGGGGAGCGCCAAGCTCAGATACTTGCCGCGCTCGTGCATCATCAGACCGGCCGCAGTGAAGAGGTCGAATGCCGCCTGGATCCGCGCCGACTCGACCGGCTGCCCCAGTGCCTGCTCCACCGCCTTGGTCGTGGACGAGACGTTGCGATAGGTGACGTTGCATGCCTCGTAGACAGCCGCATCGACCCCTTCCACCTGGTGCTGCCGGGGCTTGCCCCGCCCTCGCCCGTCGATGATGAGCAAGCGATCGGGCCCGCGTCGATACACGAGATAGGGGCGGTCGTCCGAGTGCCAGCGCTCGATCCACTCGCGGATGTAGGCATCGGTCGGGTCGAGCACCGAGGGTGAGACCGTGTCGTGGGACTCGCAATCGAAGAACAACGCGACCTCCTCGGCCGCGACCGACGGCGGGTACAAGAACCGATACGGCGCGCCCGGTCGCAGGTTCTCGAATCCCATCTCCTTGGACCTGGTGTAGTTGGGGCTGAACTTCTCCACCCGGATGGGGAACGAGGTGGTGCTGGGCGGCTCGAGATGGCCGATGAGCCGCATCGTCACCAGCTGATCCTCGTAGTCTTCGACGCGCTCCCCCGGAAAGCCACGGAGCACGTGCCACCCGATGGAGATCCCGTAGTACCGCGCCCACTTCATCATCCGTACGTTGATGAGCCCCGTGGCGCCCTTGTCCATCAAGGCGAGCACGTGGGTATTGAGGCTCTCGATGCCCGGCTGCATCCACACCACTCCGCCGCGGCTCAGCGAGCGCAGCTGCGCCTGCGTGAGGTTGGCCTTGACCTCGTAGACCAAGCGGTAGTCCTTGCGTTGCTCTGCGACCACCTCGAACAGCTCGTCGACGTAGTGCGGCGCGAGGATGTTGTCGGTCGCCCCCAGGGTGTAGATGCCGTAGCGGTCGACCAGCTCGTCGAGCTGCGCGAGCGTCTCGCGGGCAGGCTTGGCGTAGTAGTCCATCTGGGCCTTGTTCATGCTGCAGAAGGTGCAGTGGTGCTTGGCCCCCCACCAACACCCTCGGGCCGACTCGAACGGCAACAGCATGTCCTGCCCTCGAACCCGCGCGGGCAGCTCGAGGTCGAGCGCCGTGGTGAAGAAGTCGTCGTAGTTGGGGGCGGGGGACGCCTCCAGCGAGACCCGTGGCCCGCTGCCACCAAAGACGACCTCACCGTCGTGGCAGTACGCGACGTTGGGAATGGTCGGTGACCGCTCCCCCTCCGCCAGCCGATCGAGCAGGGCTGGAAACGCCTCGTCGCCCTCGCCTATCACCGCGTAGTCGATGAACGGCACGCTGCGGACGAACTCCAGGCCCATCTCGCCCTCGAGGTTGCAGCCGCCGAACACGATCGTCAGGGCCGGGTGACGTTCCTTGATGCGTCGCGCCATGGCCAGCGCCGCGCAGTGCTGCTGGAACACCGAGGTGAAGCCCACCACGTCGTACGCCCCCCAGTCGAACCGCTCGAGACACTCGTCGATAAACGCGGGCACCACCTCGTCGCGCAGCCGCGCGAGGAAGTCGAGGTCCTGGTTCATGGTCGCGCACAAGCGCTCCAGCGGCTGTCGGAACTGCTCGATGTACTCGGCGGTGGGCGGGAGCTCATCGAACGCCTGTCCCGAGAACAGCCACTCCCCCACCAGGTGGGCACAGGTGGCGACGCACAGCAGGTCGTGGACGTCCCACCCCACCCGTGCCGCGAACTCGAGGTTGAGGTAGTGGGACGTGACCTCGATGTCCCGCTGCTCGAGCAGTGCCTGGAGCAGCCCCAGCTGGATCGACGGCCGCCGACTGGAGCTGAAGGGCATATTGACCAGGCCGATGCGCAGGTCCTTCGAGGCGCCGCTGACCGGGCCATAGGGCGAGGTGCCGGGCGTCGTGCAGCCGGTGGAGGGTTGTTCCAAGATGGACAGTCGAGTCGGGGCCATGACCTGTACTCCCAAGTGCGAGAACGAAGAGGGTGACCCCCGGCACCAAGGCCGGGGGCCACGAGCCAAAGACGGCTCGGCTACATCTCCTGGATGACTCCAGGCGATCCGCCGCCCCCCCCGTTGGGGGCGCCGCCACGGACCGAGGCCAACGGCTCGAGGTCCCGCTCATCGATCTGAACGAGCCTCTTCATCCGAGGGTCTTTGATCCGCAGCTTGTCGGAGCGACGGCTGCTCTTGTTCTGTTCGTCTTTCATTGATTCCTCCGGTCACCCGGTGGTTTTGAAAACGAGGTCGCGAACCGTTTCGAGACCCCGCGCAAGACGGCAGACGCAGCCGCCGGCAATCGATCACTAGCGAATGAAGAAACCAGCCAACGGATCCATGAACGGCCTCGTGCGCGCCCACTCCCAGCGATAGATCCGGTCGATGGCAGCGCGCTGGGTGGTCGCGACCTCGGCCAACCCCTGCTCGACGTCGCGCACGATCGACTGGGCGACACGAGGGTCTGCCCCACGAGCCCCGAGCGCCTCGAGCTGGTGGTCGAGCCGATGGAGCCGATGCAGGTAGCGGGGCGGCATGGCCCCGGGCACGTGTGTACAGACCGTAGAGGCGGCTTCCATGGCGGTGTCGAGGCGACCGGCCAGCGTCTTCCGAAGTGCGCTGCGACGCCGAGCCGACGTCGGCCACCGCGTCCCGGCCCGGACCGACGGCAGTAGCGGTGTCTCGGTCATCTCGGTGTCGCTCAAGGCGGGATGCTCGACCCGCACATGAGGCCCGCAGCCGTGCAGTAGTTGCTCCACGACCCCATCGATCACCGCGTGCGGCCCCGTCGCGTTGCCCCCCTGGTAGGCCGCGTACAGATGCTCGGTCGCTGCGTCGAGCACCCGCAGGGCACGGGCGCGGGGGCGATGGGCCAGTGCCGCCCGCTCGGAGCTGACCAGGCGTCGCAGCTGCGCCACCAGCAGCGCCGCCCGCTGGACGCGACGCCGAGCCCGTCGGCGCCGCCGTTGCGCCCGCGGGGGTGGGATCCAGTCCCACGCCAGCACCGGAAGCAGCGCGAGCACATCGCGGGCCGATCGCACCTCCAGGGGCCGGGTACGTCCGCGGAGCCACAGTGGGGCCGGGGTCGGAGGCACGAAGCGCTCGATGAATTGCTGGAGAGCAGGGTCATCCCAGTGCAGCGTCTGCCAGCGCCGACACACGTCCCACGTCTTGGTCGCGTACATCCGATGAGCGGTCCAGACCGCCAGCAGCTCCGGGCTCCCGGCCACGTCGACACGCGGCGGCAGCCCCTCGTAGTAGGAGGAAATCGCCAGCTCGGCTCGAGCCACGCGGGTGCGTGCACCCGCCCGAATCGCCGCGAGACCGGCGTTGCAATCTTGGGCCTCGGACCCCTCGACGATCGGGCGCCAGTGACGACGCCAGTAGCCCCGGGTACACGCGCCCAGCTCGTAGTGCGACACATACTCCGCGAACAGCTCCCCCAAGACATGCACCTCCACCGGGTCGGGCGACGTCCGCCACAGGCCCTGCAGCGCGAGCTCGGCTACCATCAGATGCGCAGTCTCGTGCACCACGCCGTACAGCACGCGGGCCGCGTTGCGCATCATGCCGGGGAGCTTGCGATTGGGCGGCAGGTCGGTCGGGTCGCGGGCGATCGAGGCCTTGAGCAACCACACCCCACACATGGCGTTCCACTGGGTCTCCAGCGGCGTCACGTCGTCGCACTGGATCCGCCCCTCCAGCTCGTTGCTGATCGCGACGAACACTTGGGCGACGTGAGGCCACGGCCGGGGCAAGCCGCTCCCGCTGAGTATCCGCTGGGCGGGGTGGAGACCTCCCCGGGGCAGCCGCAGCGCCCGGCTGCGGTCGTCGACCAACGCCTGCAAGCTCGTCGAGGGGATCATGGAGACCGGCCGCTCACGCCCGCGCCGTGAAGATGCGTTCCTCGTAGTCGGTGGTCCGACGCACCAGGCTCACGCTGTTTTGGGTCAACTTGTGGGGCTCGAGGAGGCTGAGAATCTCCAGATCATTGAATGCATCGGAGGCCTGCAGCAGCTTGAGCTTGGCGATGAAAGCGAAGCCTTCGAGGTTGGTCTGGGTGGAGTGGATGAGCCAAAGGCCCCCCGCGGGATTGATCAGCCTCCAGTACTCGTCCAACACCGCGCGGTAGGCCGCGTAGGAGCCTGCGTCCATCCACACCAGGTCGAACGGCAGATCGTCGGCCTCGAACGTGTGGGCGTAGCCCCGAAAGTCGGCCTGAACGAACCGCAGATACTCGTCCAGCCCCAGCGCCTGCGCGACCTCGGGCACGGCCGCCGCGGTGGTGTGGGGATGGTCGAGGGTATCGAGGCAGTAGAGCCGAGGTGCGTGCTCGGGCTCGTCTTCATAGTAGCGAGGCAGCGCCAGTGGATCTTCGCGCCCCTCCGACTGCGCACGCCGGGCCTGCATCGCACGATGGTCGGCGGCGTTGTCGGCGAGGCCTCGCAGCAAGAACGCGCTGGTATAGCCGGCGCCGATCTCCAGCACCCGCCGCGGTCGGCAGAACCGAACGAGGGAGTACAAAAGAGGCCCCATGTGCTCGGTGCCCATGGCGGGCGACCACAGCCGCCGCGCCTGCGCGGCGAAGACATCCTCGGCAATTCGTGAACACGGGGGCTCGGGCTGCGGCACCACGGGTGTTGACGCAGCCGCCCGGCCCTCGATCACGAAAATCTCACGGCGCTGGCCTCACGGCAGGGCCGAGGGCCCCGATCAGCCCTTGGGAGGCCGCGGATCGGGCTGTTGGGGGCTCTCGGGCTTGCCCGGCGTCTTGGCCTCGGCGTGCCTGAGTGCCACCAGGTGCTCCCGCCGGGGGGTTCCCCCACCCCAGTCCGGCCGCCGTTGCGCGGCCGAGGCGACCACCTGCAGCCCAGCCCGTCCGGCCAGGCTTTGCAATTGGCGGTCGGCCTCGATGCGGCGACCGCCGACCTCGGCGTCGCCGATGAGCAGCACGACCTCACCCCGCGCCGACAACACCTCGGCTGTCGAGCGCAGCATCTGCTCGACCTCGCGCTCCCAAACCCGTGCCGCTCCCCTGCCCTCCGACAGCCGTCGTCGCGCCCCGATCTCGCCGTCGCGCAGCGGCTGATCGGACAGCCCCAGCCACGGATAACGCCGGGCGTGGTGGTCGACGTAGTCGTAGGTTCCGCCGTAGGGCGGCGAGCTGAGCACGAGGTCGAACTGCCATCCGCCCAGCAGCTTGCGGAGCCCGCGAGCATCGCCTTCGCTCAGCTTGGGCGGCACGCCCTGTGGGGGAGAGTCCTCCGCGAGCGCCGTCCAGCGCTGCAGCAGCTCCTCCGACTTGCGACCGAAGAACCGGCTGACGACCGTCTTGCCGACCTTCTGCTGCACCTGCACGGGCGCCGTCTCGGACCGCTGACGCGAGTACTTGACCAGGATCGACGAAAACACCATCTGCAGTGCACGCTGGTCGAATCCCGGCTCCAAGGCCTCGATCTCGGCGTGCAAGCCGGCCATCTCGAGCAGGACGTGCGGCAGGTACCACTGGCGCTCGGCCGCCGACAGCGGCGCCAGCACCTTCACGCGCCCCTGCACCCGCTCCAGCGAAGCCTCGACCACCGCCGAGGCAAGCTCGGCGAACCGCTCGCGCTCGGGCTGACTACGCAGCGCACACTTGACCTCGGCCACCCGCAGACCCACCGGGTTGAGATCGACGCCACAGCTGCGCAAGCCCAGCCGTCGCGCCTCTACCAGCACCGTACCGCTGCCGCAAAACGGATCGAGCACCCGCGTTCGCGGCTCGGACCACTGCTCCAGCACCCGTCGCGCAATGGCGTAGTGCATGCGCGCGGGATAGGTGTGGAAGCCGTGGGTCAGCGGATCGCGAGGCGCATCGTGAACCGCCTGCAGCGCATCGGCGAGGCGCTCGGCGAGCACGGGATCGCCATGGCGCTCCGCGGGTCCCCCCTGGTGTTCGAGCGACAGGCGCCCTCGTCGTCGCGTTTCCATGCGGGGTTTTCTCGTGGTCATCGGCTCGGCTCGGCGGCGGCCGTCGGGGCCGCGTCTTCGAGTTCCGTCTGCAGGCGGCTGGCTGCCTGGTCGACGACACTCATGGTCACGCCCTCGCCACCGTGGCGCATCGCGATGAGCTCGGCCACCACGCTCACCGCGATCTCGCCGGGCGTGCGCCCCCCGAGGGCCAGGCCCATCGGTGCGCGCACTCGCGACAGATCGGGGGAC
>JAHZJA010001162.1 GCA_022601155.1 Deltaproteobacteria bacterium
GCGAACCGGCGAGTCGACCCCGGTCACGACGGAGGTCGTGGAGCACGAACTCGACGAGATCGTGGCTCGCTCCTTCGAGGCCAACCGCGCCGCCGGCTGAGGGATGCTGGTCATCCCAACCCCCGCGGCGCGCAACGAGCAGCCCCACGCGACTCAAGGGTACGCGGTCGGGGACTGAGCAGCCCGGTGGCAGCTGGACCTTGCCGCCACGGTGACGGTGACCGAGTCAGCCGTCGTCACGTACCTGCCGCAGTTGCCCAGAAGGAAAGACCGTGTCGTTGCCCTGCTGGCCGCCACGATTGTCGCCCCAGCACCACAGCGCGGTGCCACGATGGCCGCAGACGGTGGCCCCAGACACCGACAGATCGTCCCAGTCCGCGTCCACCCCCACCTGGATGGGGACCCAGGAGTTGCTGTCCTCGTCGATGTCGCCCTGGCCCAGCTGACCGCTACCGTTGGAACCCCAGCACCACAACGTGCCGTTGCTGCGTCGGCCACAGCTGACACTGCCCACTTCGATCTCGACCCAATCGTCGGCAACACCGACCGCGGTGGGGCTGCTGATGAACTCCTCCTCGGTGGGGCCGATCCCGAGCCGGCCGTCAAAGGACAGCCCCCAGCACCAAAGGGTGCCATCGGTCGCAATGGCGCAAGTGTGCAGGCTCCCGGCGTCGACGGCAGCCCACGCCCCGGGCACCTGGGCGGGGACGGGCTGCGGATCCCCGCTGACGCCGATCCCGAGCTCCCCGCTTGCGTTTCGGCCCCAGCACCACAGCGTATCGTCGCTGCGGAGCCCACAGGCGTGGCCAGACTCGTCAATCGAGATCGCGGTCCAGTCGTTCGCCATCCCGACCGCGGTTGGGGTCTCGACGGAAGCACCCCCGGTGTCCTGCCCCAGCTGACCAAAGAAATTGCGACCCCAACACAAGAGCGCCCCCGGGGCTCGGATCCCGCAGGTCTCGGAGAGTCCCACATCCATGGCGATCCAGTCCGAGGCGGTCCCCACCTGGGTGGGGACCAGCTGGTTTTTGCTCGGAGCGCCGAGCTGCCCGTCTTCGCCGAGCCCCCAGCACCACAGGGTGCCATCGTCCTGCCGACCGCACGTATGCCAGCCACCGGGCCTCAGCTCGACCCAGGCCCCGGACCCCGCCGCCGCGACGGGGACCGGGGTGGTGTAGTCGCACTCGAACGGCGGGTTCGGTGAGCACCCCCCCACATCGCCGTTGCCGAGCTGGCCGAACCCCCGCTGCCCCCAGCACCATGCGCTGCCGTCGACCCGCAAGCCGCAGCCCGTGCCCCCACCCACGTGGCCGCTGGCCCAATCGTCGGCGACGGGCCCTCCTCCCCACGTGCCCACGAGCGCGGGCTCGAGGCGGGCATTGTCGTAGCCCGAGGTGCCGTCGCCCACTTCGCCGGAGGCGTTTCGCCCCCAGCAAAGAGTCTCGCCGCGCGAGGTACGACCACACACATGCCGCACTCCAACGATGACCTGAGTCCAGCCGGATCCTGGGACCTGCAGTGGGGTCGGGGACGAGTGCAGGTCGGAGCTGACGCCGTCACCGAGCTGGCCATCGTCGCCCCGGCCCCAACACCACATCGTCGTGCCCTGCCCGACGGCGCAGGTCGTGCCAAAGCCCACGGATACATGGTCGATGGGCTCGGCGAGGAGCACCTGGCTCGGGGTCGGCACGGGCTCGAGCGGAGCCACGCCCGCATCACCCCACTCGTTGCTGCCCCAGCACCACAGCCCGTCGCCGACATCGACCGCACAGGTGGTCGTGCCTGATCCTCCCCGGGCCAGCTCGCGCAGCGGCGGGACGCCCGGGATCAGCAGCGGTACAGCCGATGACTCGAGTCCACCCGTACCGAGCTGACCGTCACCGCCCGCTCCCCAACACCACAGCGCGCCCACCGAGTCGATGGCGCAGCTATGGTCGAAGCCCGCGTACACGTCGATCCAGGGGCCACCGGGCACTTCGGTCGGCACCGTCCGGGTGGACTCGAAGCCCATCGTACCGTCGCCGATCTGCCCGAACTCGTTGTCTCCCCAGCACGACAACGTGCCGTCGAGCTGCACTCCGCACGAGTGCGCGAATCCGAGGGAAAGCCGGGCCCACTGCGTGCCCTCGGCCACCGGGAACGGTTCGGAGCGGCACAAGTCGGGGGACATGGGGTCGTGAAGGATGCCGTCGCCTACCCGCCCCTCGCTGGCGTTACCCCAGCACCACAGCGAGCGGTCTTCCGCGATGGCGCAGGCATGGAACAGACCTCCGGCGGTCGATGCCCACGTGTGGTCGGGCGTGGCTGCGACCGGCGGCGTCGCCCAGGAGTTCCCGTTGCCGAACAAACCGCAATCTGAAGACCCCCAGCAGGTCAGGGTGCCGTCATCCGCGAGCTCGCAGCTGCTGGCCAAGGAGGCCGTCAGCCCGGGCGGGTCGACGACGAGCTCCTGCTCGGCGCCGTCGCCAACGGTGGTGTCGGCCATACCGTCGCCGGCGGTCGTTGAGCCCGTGTCCCCGGAACTCCCGCCACCGGTGACCATCGTGCCGTCACCCGAACATCCCATCGCCAGTACGAGGGCTAGCCAAGGCATCATCGGGCGGCCGGTGGAGTCGCGACCGAACCATCTGGTGGGGATCCCTGCATCCATGCCGATGAACATGCGCGACGAACGGAGGATCGGTTATCGGCAAGGTACCGTTTGCTGCCCGTTGCACCATGTGGGGGGGAATCCCCGCGGGCATCCCCTGGGGCGGACCCGGGCCATTGCGGGCGGGGTCGAGTCAGACGCGGGGGGAATGCCTTGGGATCGTCGCCCAGCCCTTCCGTGGAGCATGTCTGGCGATGGCTGGCCTCCAGGACGCCTCGTTCATCGAGTTGAACTGAGCGTCTACCAGGGGGCTTACGTGGTTCGGGACATGGCGGGTAGCCAGTACGCGCCCGCAGCACTTGCCAGCGGCAGGCAGTCTTCGAATTCGACCCCGCGCCTACAGCCGCACGGTCACGGCTGTGCCGGCCGGCGCAGTGACACGCAGCTCGCTGCGGGCCGCATCCCAGGTGTAGCAACTGCCGGGGCCGATCAGCTCGATCGACCCCGGTCCATTGGGGTGAACCCGGGCGGGCACGACGATCTCGGTGACGCCCTCGGTGGCGGTCCAGCTGGCCTCGAACCGGCCCTGGCTTCGATCCCAAGCGACCTCGACAGCCTCGCCCGCGGCGGCTCGGACCCAGGGGCGCACATAGGCGTCGAGGATGGGGCGCTCTGCGCCGCGAGGGTCGGTCACCGACAGGTCCTCGCCGTTCCACAGCTCGAAACTGGTGGAGTACTCCCACAACGTCGACGACATCCGTTGGTCGTCCAGCGCGTCGACGACCAGATCGAGCCACTCGTTGCCGCCCCGGGCTCCGTGTGTGTAGCCGAACTCGCCCAACAACACGGGCACTCTCGCCTCGCGGCCGAACTGTCCCATCGTGACGATCGTCGAGGTGGGGTCGACCCCACCCCAGCCCGTCCCCAGCAGCAGGCCGGGGTCGTACAGGTGGGGCGCGTAGGCCAGGCCCTCACCCTGGGGGCGAAAGTGGCTGCCACCCCCACTCGCATTGACGCCAGGGCCGTCATAGAAGACCAGGATCTCGGGCGCGACCGCACGAAGCTGCGCGGCCACCTCGGCGTACCAGGGCCGCAGTACATTTTCCTGGAACGCATCGATGTCATCCATGGTGCCCCAGCCCGGCTCGTTCATCGGCTCGAATCCCACCACAGCCGGGTGGTCACCGACGGCCTCCACCATGGTGAGCCACATGGCCATGAACGGCGCCTGGAGTCCGTCGGCATCGGACCAGAACCGGTCGAAGGACTCTCGGACGTCATCGTTGGCGAAGTAGCCCGCAAACCATTGCCGACAGTCGTGGGTCGGGGGAGTTGGATCGGGGGTGGGCACGGACCACACCGGGAAGCCATCGCCGCAAAATGGCGAAGCGTACACATCTTGGTGAAAGTCCACGATCACCCGAAGCCGCCGCTCCCACGCCGCGTCGAGCAAGACCTCGTAGCGGGCGAGATAGCTGGGGTCGTAGGCTCCGGGGCGGGGCTCGAGGGCCTCCCACGAGAAGGGCATGCGCACCGTGTCCAGGCCCCACCCCGCCATCCGTCCAAAATACACGTCGGCTTCGGCCCGCACCTGCGCCAGATCGCCGGGATCTTCGACGTCGAACGGCAGGAACGGCGCGAACTTGGAGCGGCCTCCCGTGTTGAGCCCACGCATCACCACCTCGCGGCCCTCGTTGTCGCGCAGTCGGCCGTCGGGGGCGATCTGGAGCCGCGCGGAGGGCAGGGAAGCGGCGGCGATGGGCGATGCACACTCGTCCGCGACGGTACCGTCACCGGACGAGTCGACCGCGGCGGTCCCCGAGGGCTCCACGGCGCCGGTCGAGGGGCCTTGGTCCGTGCCCGAACCGGGGCGCGTGTCCCCGTTATCACGGCACGCGGAGCATGCGACCCACACTCCCACGATCCACCTCGCGCGATTGGTCATTGGTCTCCATACCACGGCACGCGGCTCCTCGCAGTGAGC
>JAHZJA010000011.1 GCA_022601155.1 Deltaproteobacteria bacterium
GGGGTAGACCTGCCACGGCGTGGTCGAGGCATCGACGGCGTCCATGCAGCCGTCTCCGGTCAGCTCGACGACGCCCCGCGCGAGGTTGCTGTGGGAGAACACGTGAAAATAGGCGTCCCAATCGGCGGGATCATGGGCGTTCCTCGCGTCCTCGATGGGGTCGTCGATACGGACCCGTTCGAACTGCTCGAGCGCCGCGAAGGGATACGACATCGGGACCGCGGTGGCGTTCCATCCCCCGCCCCGAACCCCCGAGTGCGGGTAGTAGACCCCGCCGCCGAAATCCACCTGATCGAGGAACCCGTCTCCGCTGAGGTCCATCAGGCCGTGGGTCGTGCCCCGGCTCTCGATGGGCAGCACCATCGCATTGGGTGCGTAGGCGGTCCGAGAGTAGAGCCACGAGGGTGACGACTCGAGCACCTCCTCCACATCGAACGGCCCCGCGTTGGGCTCCGCCTCATCCCACGGACGCCCGTAGTAGACGCTGAAGTCCGTGGTGCCAGGGCTCGTGACGACATCGACGAATCCGTCGCCGTCGAGGTCGGCGAGCTGGGAGACCGTGTAGGCCATACCCAGCACGGTCACCGTCTCCCCGACCGCCGCCATCGGTCCCGTGAGCGCCTGACACTCGTCCTCGTAGTAGTAGCGTGCCCCCGTCTCGGGCGATGGATCGAGCAGCATGTACGACACGCACCAGTCCGACGAGGCCACCGTCGTGGATCCCGAGATCTGGTCGCCACCATCGGCCGTGGGCAAGAAGCCCGTGTTGCCCGACGACTCGATGACGTCGGTGAGTCCATCGCCATCGAGGTCCGCCATCATGCCGTCGACCACCGTCTTGGACACCGGGGACGGATCGAACCGCCCCTCCTTGTAGGTGTCGGTGGTGACGGCCGTGACCAGGCTCGGCGTGGGCGTCTCGGTCGCCCGTACATCGGGCAGCTCCAAGGCGCTGTACTCGAACGTTCCCACGTAGTGGGCGAGCGCAGGACCGAGGTCGGCGGCAAAATGGCCGACCTTGGTGATGCTGGCCACGAGCTCGACGTCGTCGTGGTCGACGTGAACGACCAGGTACGACCACGCCCGAAGCCAGCTGGCGCCATCGAGCACGCTGACCTCGACCTCGTCGAGCAGCTGGTCGTAGTCGGAGAACTGGCCCCCCGCGTAGACACGACTCGAGTGCGCGGCCGCGACATAGCTGAAGTCCACGCGGATGTTGTGTGGCGTCGCTCCGTTGCCACCCAGCTCGATCGATGCGATCCGCCCCTGTGGTGTGTAAGCGTAGTCGACACGGTTGCCCCAGCTGTCGAACTGCTCGGTGACGCGATAGGTGTTCTCGAAGCCCACGTGCTCCAAGACCGAGGTCACACCCTGCGTCTGCACCTGCCACGTATCGGCCAGCGGATCCCAGCTCGCGCGCAGCGGATCGCTCGCGGTGGACTTGGCGACGAATTGCTCGAGACCACCGGCCGTACCCGTGGGGATGAGCGTGCCCTGGAGGCCGCCCTCCAGCCGAAACCACGTCTCGCCCGGGTGCGTGTGCGTGTAGTAGTGCTCGTCGATCTCGCGCAGGGTCAGCACGCCGTCGAGCGTCCAGCCCCACGCGCCCATCTCGAAGCCCGGCCCCGCGCCTGCCGTGTAGCGAAGCGACAAGCTGGGCCCGAGCAAGCTGGGAGGCAGCTCGACCGCTGCGCTGTAGCCGGCCTCCCCCGTAGTGCCGACCGTGCCCAGCGCCGAGGGCCGCTGTAGCGCGGGCCCGGTGGGCGCCAGGTGCTTCATCACGCTGGGGGTTCCACCGTCACCCACCGTGTTCCACATGCCGGGCTCCGATGCCGAGGCCGTCGCGGAGCCGGCGGCCAACACCACCGATGCCAGCCACGCGGCGAGGCGCGACTGTGGGCGCCGGGTGGGACAGGGGAGCCGAGGTTGCTTTGTCGTCGAGTCGAACGGGCTCATGGGCGGGCCCGGTAGAGCCGCTGATCGCCGAGCGGATCAACTCGGATTCGAGAAACAATTCACGGCATCCACAACACTGTAGTAGCGCCCACCCACAAGACAAAGGCGGAGATCCACCCGGCGGCGGATACACGTGGCCACAGCAACAACACGGCGGCCGTCGCCGTGGACGCAAAGCTGCACTCTCCAGACACGATGCCGATGCCCACCTCAGACGCCAGCAGCACCCATCGCGCCGACCGAAACCTGGCGATCACCAGCAGCGGCACCACGATCTCGACCGCCACGTCTCCCGGCCCAAGCATCACCGCCGCGGAGTGAATACTCGGCGACAGGGCCAACGGAATGGGCCCCCACCGCGAGGCGCGCCCCATCCGCGTGTGGGACCGGCCCCAACAATGAAGCACTCGCACGCACGATGTCCGCCATCACGTTGTCGTCGAACGCCATCGTGCGCAGAAGGTGTTCTCCGCTGGTGAACGGGCCGTGCGCCAGCCTCTGCACCCCGGAGTAGAACAATACCGACACGATCGCCAAGGGCAGGGCCAGGCGGGTACGTACGGCGCTGCGCCAGTCGCCGAGGCCGGCGATCGCATGGCAGCACAACGCCGCCGCGACCAACAGTTCGAACCATTGGTGGTTGAGGGGATGGGGAAACGAGCGGGCGACGCCCGCTGCGAACGTCAGCAACAACCGCCATGGCCCCAACGACGGAGCGCCGAGCAAGGGTGATCGCCGCCCCGAGCGGCACCGCCACCATCGTCACCGTGCACGGCTCCGGATGGGCCCACAGCGGCAAACCTCCAGTCGCACCCATCCCCCAGACGCCACGACGAGAACTCCAGTGTCTGCACGAGCAGCATCTGGACGACGGGCCACGCGAGCAGCACCACCGCCATCGCGAACAGCAGTCCGCGGGGGCGTCCGAACAGCACATCGAATCCTCGTAGTTTCACGGGAGACCTCGTCGGTCGCGGCGTGACGGCCCACGCGGGTGACCCGTCACGCCTCGGTCTGGGTCGAAGCACGGCCGCCTGTGGTCACCCCTCTCGGATGACCACCTCCACGAGTACCGAGCCCTCGTCGCCGAGAGCTTCGCCCACGGTGGAGCTGCTGCTGCCGCCGATCCGGTCGGCACCGTCGAGCTCCTGGTCGCATCGTCATCGACCTCGGCGAGCCGGACCCACACCAGCTCCACGAGGGTCCGCACTCGACACCGCGCGGCCGGACGCCGGTCGCGACCCGAGCATCAGGATCCGGCGAGGGACCGACGCTCTGCTACGCGTTCGAGATCGCATGGCGTATCGTGCCGTCATGCGGGTCTTCATCAGCCACGCTTCCAAGGACAAGGCTCTCATCGACCTGTTCTCGGAGCACGTCCTCCGCCTTGGCCTCCAGATCGGTCTGAAAGACATCTTCTGTTCGAGTCTCGACGGTGCCAAGATCAAGACCGGCGAGGACTTCAGGAAGGCCATTCGAGATGCGTTGCTCGGGTGTGAGGTCGTGCTGTTGATCATCACGCCCCACTACAAGCAGAGCGAGATGTGCCTCAACGAGATGGGCGCAGCATGGACGAGCGACAAGACCGTCGTTCCGCTCATGGTCGACCCCATCAACTATCGCTCGGTGGGGGCCTTGATGAAGCCCAAGCAGATCGCGAAGATCGCAGACAAAGACCACCTCGATGAGCTCCGCGACCAGCTCCTCGAGACCCTCGGCCTCCCCGGGGGCTCCACCAGCGACTGGAACAAGCAGGTTCGCCGTTTTCAGCGCGGCCTGAGTACGCTGCTGTCGAAGACCGAGTTCGACAAGCCCGTGGACCCGAAGGAATTCGAACAGCTGGTCCAGGAACGCGACGAGCTGAGCGAGGAAGTGCAGGAGCTCGACGAGCAGGTCTCGACGCTCGAGGCACGCGTCCGAGAACTGGAGGGGCTCAAGGACCGCGAGCAAGTTGCGGAGGTCCAGGCCAAGTATGAGGACTCGACGCTGGCCGACCAGTTCGAGCACCACTGTGGCGAGGTCAAAGACGCGCTGGCCGAGTTCGATCCGGTCGTTGGCGCGGTGATTCTCTGCCGCTACCACGAGCGGCCCTATAGCCCGTACGGGGAGGCGTATGAGCGCGAGCTCAACGAGGCCTGCCGGCGCGGCGTCCTCGACGGCGACGACTTCTCCCCAAAGCGCGGGTCGAAGCGCGTCCAAGGACTGCACCAGGCACTCGATGCGCTCGACTCGTTCGTGAGCA
>JAHZJA010001163.1 GCA_022601155.1 Deltaproteobacteria bacterium
CACCAGTTCTATCGGGCCACCGACAAGCAGCTGTTCGGCGGGGTCTTGGGGGCTCCGGCCGAGGCCCGAGACGCCCCCGAGTCGGGGTGGCACAACGCCCTGAGCCAGACCGCCGACGGACGCGCCCTGTCGGCCTGGTACGTGTACCGTCTCCCCGAGTTCGCCAGCCACGTCGAGTAGATGTAGTTCACCGTACGGTCGATGTCCGCCGCGGCCCCACGGTGAGCGAACTTCGCATAGGTCGTCTGCGGCAGCGTCAGCTCGACCATCTGTGGGGGTGGCGGAGACGACCCGGTGACCTGCACCGCCGCGTGGTAGTCGAGACGGTCCTCACCCGCGGCAGCCTGCCGAACCACGCCGAAGCACACGCCCTCCACCGCGCCACCAACCTCGCCCAGGCGCGCCATGAAGCTCTCCCACAGCGGGGGAAGCCGCTCCCCGATGTTGTTCTTGTCGGAGTCGACCCCATGGAAGAAGGTCTGCATCCCCACCAGGGTCATGGCCGGCTGGGTGTAGATCTCGGGAACAAGGGACACGTTGCGGTTGATGTGCCGCAGGTACTCCCCGTCGAAGCACACCTTCTCCAAGAACAAGCTCCGGTCGCGCAGTCGGCGATACTCGCTCGGCGTCATCGAGAACGAGCGCTTGAAGGCGCGGGTGAAGGCTTCCTGAGATCCGAATCCTGCCCGCACTGCGATGTCGAGGATGCGATCGTCGGTGGTGCGAAGCGCATCGAGCGAGTTCGCCAGGCGCCTCGACCGAACATAGGTCGCGAGGGTCTCCATCGTCATCGCCTTGAAGATCCGCTGGAAGTGCCAATGGCTGATCCCGGCCGCAGCCGAGACGTCTCGCAGCGCGATGTCCTGCTCGAGGTGGGCCTCGACGTACTCGATGCCCCGCTGCACTTGACGCAAGAAGTCCATACAACGCCTGCTACTGCGGCGGAGCGTCGAAGAATCCTACCATTGCGGTCAGCTTGCCAGCCTCGTCGTACTGGCCGTAGCTCGTGCCGTCGCCCAGCACGGTGCCCTCGCCATCGACCATGTTCCAGCGCGCGATGCTCCGGCCGTGGTGGGCCCGAAAATACGTGGTGACGAAGTGCCCGCCCGGCACCTGGCGGTGGAATTCGAGCATGTACGACAGCAGCGCATCCCACCCATCGGCCTTGGTGGTGGGGTCGGTATAGACGCAACGCGGGCTCAGGCAACGCTCGAACAAGGCGCGCTTGGCCTCGGCCGAGGCCGCCTTCCACGAAGATACGTACTGCTCCCAGGTTTTTTCGGTCGTCGTGCTCATGGTGTTGTTCCTTGGCTGCGCAGCACCCTAGGCCGCGCCCAGGTGCGGCTCTTGATAATCCGTGCTCAATCGAACCCGACCACGCCGGTCGGCGCCCCCCAGGGCTGGACCCCTCCCGTATGGCGCCAACGACTCCGCAGAGACAGGTCGGGCCCGTGCTAGCGTCGAACGCCATGGGTCATCGTGCCTTCGTGTTGCTGGCCTTCGGCGTGTGCGCTCCGGCCCTCGCATGCACCACTTCCCCACCGCCCTCCGTGGCTTCGTCCTCGCCACCCGCCGCGGAGACCACGATCACCGAGCCCCCCGCGGCCGGAACATGCACGACGGCGCAAGCACTGGAGATCACGCTGGCCTGCAACGCGGGGCTCGTGGTGCGCTCGGGTGAGACCTCGGTGCTCGTGGACGTGATCTACGGTGAGAGCTTCCCGGGCTTCACCATCAACTCGCCGCAGCAACGCGAGGCCATCGATCAGGGCGCGGCCCCCTTCGACGACGTCGACGTGGTGCTCGCCACCCATCACCACGCCGACCACTTCGACGCCGAGATGGTCGGCGCCTACTTGATGCGATACCCCGCGGTGCACTTCGTGTCGACACAGGCCGCCGTCGACCTCGTCCTCGCCACGCTACCTGTGGACCATGGCGCCGACGGTCGCCTCCACGGCTATGGGTTCGAGCAAGGCTCGGCCTCCGTAGAGCATCTCGAGCTCGGTGCGGTCGGCATCGACATCGTCGAGCTCCGCCACGTGGGCGACCAGCCCACCCCGAATGTCGGCTTCGTGGTCGAGCTGGGCGGACAGCGGGTCCTCCACGTCGGCGACACCCTCGTGGCTGGCGAGGCGTTTCCCATCGCAGCGCTGGGCCGCATCGACGTGGCCCTGATGCCCTACTGGTACCTCCTCGATGAGACCAGCGCGACGTTCCTCGGCACCGTGCTCGACCCGCCGCACCTCGTGCCGATGCACCTGCCTGCGATACCCGAGGACGAGGCTGGCCAGGCCGAATATCGCGAGCTTCGGCAGAGCATCGAAGACCAGTTCGCCGCCACCCGGTGGCTCGACCAACCCAACCAGAGCGAGTCGGTGTGCCCAAGCTGAGCGCCCCCGCTCGCGACCGCTGATGCGAAGACAGCCGCGACGCGGCCGCGCCTCAGATCTCGCAGTCGCCGAGCCCAGCCTCGATGTCGAGCTCGCGCGCCGAGCCATCGTCGAGGCTGGCAACTCCCGTCATCCACAGCCCCCCGTGCCCGGTGAACGCCGTGCCGTCGAAATTGTCGACCAGCACGTCGGCGTCGGGATCAACCACGCAGTCGGGCGCGACAACCGACCCACTGACATGCGACGGCTCCCCCGACACGCCCATCACCATCGTGATGCGCAGGCACGCCTCCTCGTCCGCGAGCGGGATGCACACCGCAGTCATCGGGCCCCGCGTCGTCGCGGGGCCCACACTCCACGTGGCGTGCTCGACAACCAGGGGTTCATCCTCCGGCTCGATCGCCGGCCCACACGCAACGACGACCCAACATGAGGCGATGATCCAAGCCCGGGACATACTCGACGGATACCACGTCACTCGAGCTTGTTGTCCACCGAGGGATTGTTCGTCCCGCCGTACTGCTCGACCACCTTGCGTACGTCTTGTTCGAACCGCCCGCGCCCTCTGCGGCGCCGCACGTCGAGGGGGTGACTGCCGGCTTCGTAGCGCCACCGCACGAACTCCGTCTGGCCCCTGTTGCTGGACTTCCCCACGGTCCTGGTCGTCTTCGCGTTGGCATCCGCGCCCTTGTCCAGCAGTCCGGTGGCGGCCGGGACATTGTTCTCATGGACCGCCACATGCAGCGGTGTCCATCCGTCGTCGTCGCGCGCATCCACGTTGTGACCGAGCGTGGTGATGAACACCGAGATCAGACGAGCGCTGGGGACGCG
>JAHZJA010001164.1 GCA_022601155.1 Deltaproteobacteria bacterium
AGCGCCACACCCGATGCACCCGCGCGGGCGGTGCGACCGATGCGGTGGACGTAGGTCTCGGGCACGTTGGGCAGGTCGAAGTTGATCACGTGGGTGACGCCCTCCACATCGATGCCGCGGGCGGCGATGTCGGTCGCCACCAGTACCTCGATGGTGCCGGCCTTGAAGGCATCGAGGGCCCGGGTCCGCGCGCCCTGTGACTTGTTGCCGTGGATCGCCGCGGAGCGGACGTTGCCCTTTTCGAGGAACTTCACCACCCGGTTGGCGCCGTGCTTGGTGCGGGAGAACACCAGCGTCCGGGCCTTGCCCTGGGCGCGCAGCAGGTCGAGCAGCAGGCTGCGCTTGTTGCCCTTGTCGACGAAGTACAGCCGATGTTCGACGTTCTCGGCCGGAGCCGAGACGGCCGCGACGGCCACGCTCACCGGATCGTCGAGAAGCTCGTCGGCGAGCGATCGAATCGGCGGCGGCATCGTGGCCGAGAACAGCAGGTTTTGTCGCTGCTGGGGCAGGGCGGCGATGATGCGCTTGACGTCCGGCAAGAACCCCATGTCGAGCATGTGGTCGGCCTCGTCGAGCACCAGGGTGTCGACGGCCGACAGATCGACGAAGCCCCGGCCGAGCAGGTCCAACAGCCGCCCGGGCGTGGCCACGAGGACGTCGACGCCGCGCTTGAGCTCCCGGATCTGCGGCTTTTCACCGACGCCGCCAAAGATGACGGTGTGCCAGATGTCGAGGTGACGACCGTAGGTGGCAAAGCTCGCGCCGATCTGGGCGGCGAGCTCGCGGGTCGGCGACAGCACCAGCGCTCGGATCCTCGGGTCGTCGCCAGCGTTGGCATCGATGTGCTGGAGCACGGGCAGCGCGAACGCGGCGGTCTTGCCCGTGCCGGTCTGGGCGCACCCCACGATGTCCCGACGCGCGAGGGCAGGCTCGATCGTATCGCGCTGGATCGGGGTCGGGGTGTCGTAGCCGGCATCGCGGACGGCCTGAAGCAGCGGAGCCACCAGGCCCATGTCGTCGAAGCTCACGGCGCCGTGAGTCGCACGGTTTTCGGTGCTCGCACAAGTGCTCACCCGGGCGGCCGCCGCGCCAAACCATCGTCGTTGGGGTGGAGCATCGCCGCACAGAGGCATCCTGGCCACCATCAGCGGCGATGCACGCGATGTAGAGTCCACGCGCGTCGGTCGTGGGCTCACGCGCCCGCGGACCCTCGGATGCACCGCGTCGTTGGGGTGGTGGCCGTTTTTCGCGGCGACAGCCGGTGGGATCTTCGGGTTGTGTGAGGCCTTCTCCGCGGCTTGGGTGGTGTCGTTCGTCCAAGAGAGCGACGACGGCGAGCACGGCGTGGGCCATGGCCGCGACCTCAGCACGGACGGGTCTCGTGCGAGCGCTGGGTGGCCGTTGTCCAACCGGCGCCGCACCACGACCATCGAGCGCACCGTCGCGATGAGGCACGATGCCGCGCGGGTGCCCGGGCGAGCCGCGATGAACCGGCACCGCACCGCGGTCAATCGAGCGCACGTCGGCATGAAGCACGAGCACGGGCGGGGGGCCGGGCGAGCCTAGATGCCGTGCGCCGCCCCGCGGGAGGGCAGGGGCGACGCGGGAGCGAAGGCTACAGCGCCGTCGCGTAGAAGACGGCCAGACACATCTCGTCGCCGGTGCCGTCGCCCCAGTTGACGTTTTGGTCGTTCGCCTCGTTGTTCCACTCGCACTCGCTGCGCAGCGTGTCGCCGGGATTGAACACCACGGGCTCTTCGAAGCGGTAGCGCTGCTGCCAGTTGAAGTCCCACTGCGGAATCGACAGCAGGCAGGTCTGTGAGCCATCGGCGCGCTGGATTGTCTGCTCGGCGCGCGTGCCCAACGTGTGCATGTGGGCGGTGGCAGCGTAGATCTGGAACGGCTCGTTGGGCGGAATGAGGTCCGTCAGGAAGTCCATGAACAGCGTCGGATCGAGCTCGAACGCGTGCACGGTCGACGGCGCGCCCGCGGGGATCGGCATGTCGCCGAACAGCCAGTCGGGATTGGCCCACAGCATCATGAACGCGGGCTTGTCGACCTGGTCGTCGAGCTTGAACTCCACGCTGCTCTGGTCGGGGCCGACCTCGCCCGCGAGGGTGTTGTAGTGCACCTGCAGCACCACCCGAGACCCGGGCTCCATGGGGATGCCCGTACCCTCGGGCAGATCGCCAGCCACGCCGCCGGGGGCCCAGGCGCCCAGCCACGTCCCCGCCGACTCCACACTGGTGATGGGTCCACCGGGACCGCCGAAACACGTGTAGCCGATGCCCGGCTCCGCGTCGTCGAGCGCCTCGTATTGCGCCACCTGGCCCGGTGGGATCGCGAACGCGATCATGTGATGGACCATGCGCGCGTCGTCGGGGGCGGCGGTGAAGCCCGTCACGTAGCTCAGCTCGGTCTGTGGCCAGTCGAGCAAGAAGCAGCGGTAGTCGTCGGGTGCTTCGGTGGGGGTATAGGCCTCCGGGATCGTCAGCGTGAGGTCGACGCGCGACAGACTGGGAGGCTCGGGGATGTCGGGGGCCTGGTAGTCGTCGGGATTGCCCTCGAACGCACCCTCGTCGACCC
>JAHZJA010001165.1 GCA_022601155.1 Deltaproteobacteria bacterium
CCTGGGGCACACTCACCCTGCTCGGGGAAGCTGCACACGCCACCCGGACAGCTGTTGACGGCCTCGCCGGTACGCAAGAACGTGTCGAGCTGCTGACGAGCCTCGGTCAGGCGCCGCAGGTCACCATGCGGGTCGTCACAGGCGGTCTGCGGCAGGTTGCAGGCCGGGTCGGGCGGCAGGCCAAAATCGTACTCGACCAGGGCCGACCCCGTGTGGCTGTCGGTGGCGGTGGGCAGGCCCCAGATCTCCCGCTGGCCGCTGTCGAGGTGGGTCGCACCGATCGAGCGCGCCATGTGGTGGGCCCCCAACGTGGTGACCTGGTGGTCGCCGAGAGCGGCGGTCAGGAGCACCTCGTGGGAGGGGGTGTTGGGCAGCGGGTTGCGGATGCGATGGGTGTACCCGGTCGGCTCCACGCGGTCCCACAGAAGCTGCAGCGAGCCCAGCACGTAGGCCAGGTCGGCGGGGTCGGAGAACCGAAGCCGCATCAGGTCGAAGAACTGGTCGAAGTCGACGCTGCGGGTCAGCAGCAGGTTGTACGACTGCCCCGGGACGTCGAGGACGCCTCGCTCCACCTCGGTGGTGGTGGCCATGTAGACCCCACCGAGGATTCCGCCCTGGCTGATCCCGTACCAGTAGCGCTGGGTGGGATCGATGAGTCCGGCCAGCTGCGGGTCCTGAGCCAGTCCCACGGCGGCCATCCGCATCGCCACCAGCTGGTTGAGGGCGCCCTGGTGCATCCTGTCGGTCATCGAGGCCAGGCCCTCGGTGTTGCCCGCGGTCACCGTGCTGGCGATGTACAGCTCGTCCTCGCCGGCCATCCCGATCCAGTCGATGCCGAAGCCGACGTAGTTGTACTCGTTGGCGACCTCGCGGAAGTGGCTGCCCGTGACCTGCGACCCCGAGCCCAGCAGTCCGTGTCCGTGCTGCATCAGCGGCGCGGGATTGTCTTGGGCCGACAGCGGGACGATCATCCAAAACGGGACCGTCATCGTGCCATTGGCGACGGGCATGCCATCGTCACCGTGCTGGAGCCGCGGTCCGTTGGGCCCCGGAGTGTCCAGGTACAGCGGTGCCTCGAACGTTCCCTCGATCCGATACAGCAGCTGCTCGGGATTGGACTCGGTGTCGATCGTATCGATCGTGTACGCGGGGCTGTCGTCGCCGAGCGCCGCGAAGGTCTCGTCTCGCATGTGCAGCAGCCAGCCCGTGTTGCTCTCGTCGGTCGCGACGTGGAAATCCCACGCCAGCTGAAGGTCTTCGCGGTCGACCCCGGCCTGGCGCAGTCGGTAGAAGATGTCGCCGTACAGGGCGCGGCGAGTCTCCACCGACGGCTCGTCCGCCAGCTCGGTGCGATCGCGAAGCGCCGCGAACGCAGGGGAGGGGGCAATCGCCGCGCCTGCCGTGTCCACGACGTTTCGAATCGCCACGATGAAGCGCCGCCCCGCGGGCAGACGGCTTACCGGTCGAATGAACAGGCTGCGTCGGGTCGGATCGTTGGCACTCCAGTCCAGCTCGGAGAAGTGCGCGATGTGTTCGCCCGACTCGGCGTCGATGAGGACGGTCGGGGAGTCGTCGGCGAGCGAGGCGTCGATGTCTTCGTGCCCGGGCAAGCCCTCGCTGGTGGCGTCGGGCAGGAAGGTCATGATCGCGGCGCTCGCCGAGAATCCGTCGGACCAGCGCCAGGGCTGGGCATCACCGTCGGTGAACGTCGCGACCGGAAGCTCGACCTGGCGTCCGGTCGCGTAGTCCCCGTTGGCCGAGGTGAACACGTTCGACGGAAACGGGAACGCACAGTAGCCCGGGGTGATCGGGTCGCAATCGAGGGTGGGCCAGTCGAGCTCGTCCGGATCGAGCGGCACTTCGTCGTCGACGACCTCGCCGGTGGTCATCGTTCCACTCTCATCGACCACCGCGGTGTCGGAGCCGCCGGTCGTACCGGAGCTGGAACCTGCGGTCGCGGGGGGTAGATCGTCTCCACACCCAAACAGAGCCAACAACGAACACGAGGCTAAGAATCGAGAGGCCACCATCCCCACCGTTGAACCCTGCGGTGGAGCGGCTGGCAAGAGCCCGCCGGGTCACCTGGCACACGGGCATGGCCATCTGCGCGCCCTGGCCGCCGATTCCCGTGAGGTGGGTCTCGATATCGTGGTTGGCACAAGGAACGGCGATTGTCGGCACAAGAACCCCGAAACTAGGCACAGTGGCCCATATGCGGACGTTGACCGTGCAGGACAGAGTTCGTCCCGTTTTGGAGCTGTAAATTGTAGTAATTCGAGGAACGTATTGTTCAATTAGAGTAAGCTCCGAGCGTCCGTAGGGGCGTACAGGGTGGTGGGGACCGACGGCATCCGGGATACGAGGATTCGCACGACTCGTGATGGCCGTGGCCCCCGGACCGAGGTCATCCCCGAGCCGACGCTGCTAGAGCCGGGCGCGACGGTCGGCCGCTACCTGATCCTCGACCTGCTCGGCTCGGGCGGCATGAGTGTCGTCTACGGCGCCTACGACCCGCAGCTCGATCGCCGGGTGGCGCTCAAGCTGATGCGCACCACCCAAGACGGTCGCGATCAGCAGCACGTCCGGGACCGGCTGCTGCGTGAGGCCCAGTCCCTGGCTCGGTTGGCCCATCCCAACGTGGTGACGGTTCACGATGTGGGGACCGTGGCCGACCAGGTCTTCGTGGCCATGGAGTACGTCGAGGGCCAGACGCTCACCGATTGGCTCGAGCCTGCCCGCACGCCCACCGAGGTCGTCGAGGTGATGCGAGCGGCGGGGCGAGGCCTCGCGGCGGCCCACGAGGGGGGATTGGTCCATCGCGATTTCAAGCCCGACAACGTGATGATCGACGGCCAGGGTCGAGTGCGGGTGATGGACTTCGGGCTGGCGGCGCCCTCGGGCTCGCCGTCGAGCGATGTGGTGGCGATCGATCTGGACTCGGATGTGCTGGGCCCGCACACGGCCGTCAGCGGGGACGCCAGCTTCAGCGGAGACGCACTGGGCACCCCGCTGACGATGACGGGGGCCGTGATGGGGACGCCCGCCTATATGGCACCCGAGCAGCACTCGGGAGGCCGGACGGGGCCAGCCACCGATCAGTTCTCGTTTTGCGTCACGCTGCACGAGGCCCTGTTCGGCGAGCGACTCTTCGACGGTGAGACCCGGGCGGACCTGCGGAACAACGTGCTGCACGGGCGCAGGCGAGAGCCACCCCGGGGCCGTCGGATTGCGCGCCGACTTCGTCGGACCATCGAGCGCGGGCTGTCCACCCATCCGATGGACCGATGGCCGTCGATGTCGGCCTTGCTCGGACAGCTCGACGGTGTCGCGTGGTTTCGCCGTCCCCGCTCGATCATCGTGGCGGCGAGCGTGGTCGGGCTGGGGTTCATCGGGGTGTCGTCGGTGCGGCCGGGCGCTGCGACCGGCGACGATCGGTGCGAGCCCACGCTGAGCTTGGATGGGGTGTGGGATGCCGACGAGCGGGCTGCACTCGGGCAACGGCTGCGAGGGGGCTCCACCGGCTGGATGAGTGATGCATGGCCACCGCTGGCCGCACGGCTCGACGTGGCCGCGGAGCGGTGGACGGCCGCACGCGACCAGATCTGTGCCGGTGCCGCGCCCTTGGATCCGCGGCGGGTTGGATGCTTGCGACGGCAGCGGAGATC
>JAHZJA010001166.1 GCA_022601155.1 Deltaproteobacteria bacterium
GCTACGGCCAACCCCAACCGCCCTACGGCCAGCCTCAGCCCGGCTACGGCCAACCCCAACCGCCCTACGGCCAGCCTCAGCCCGGCTACGGCCAACCCCAACCGCCCTACGGCCAGCCTCAACCCGGCTACGGCCAACCCCAACCGCCGCACGCCGGACCCCACGGCGCGGGTCAGCCTCACCCTCCAGGAGCGTGGCCACCACAGCCTCCCCACTACGCCGCCACGCCTCCACGCCCCAACAAGTCCAACCACCACCTCAAGATCATCGGAGGCATCGGCGGGGTCCTCCTGTTCGGGATGGCTTTGCTGCAAAACGCCCACCAAGGGTTTTCGTCGGGGCCCGGCTTCCTCACCACCGCACTGTTCAGCCTGCTGTTCAGCGGCGCGGTGTTGTTGATGCTGCTGGGCATCTTCGGCGCGATGAACAAGAGCACCCCCAAGGGCTTGCTGATCGGGCTCCCGGTTGGACTGCTCCTGGTGTGGATCGGCGTGGGCCCGTTTGCTTCGGTCGCCTACTGCCAGTTCGACGAAGGGCGGCGCTGGGACGAGCTCGAAGAGACGATGAAGACCGGCGATCCCGCGCTCGCCGCAGCACGGTGGCACACCGAGTACGCCAACAAGGTCGACGAGCGATTCCAGCGGCCCCAGTGGCGAGGCCGCCAGATGCTGGCCCGCACCAAGGCCGACATCGAGCTGCGGGACGCGGCCGATCTTCGCGCCGTGCTCAAGGACATCGCCAGCTCGGGTGAGCCCGAGCTGTACGCCGAGGCCGAGCAGACCGCCTCGGCAGCGTTCGCCGACTACTACCGTGCGGCGCAAGCCAAGATGTACGCGCCGATGGCCGCGGGTGCGGAGCGCCTGTACCCCGTGGACGAGCGTCTACGCGGTGCGTTCGGCACCGTGCTCGAGCAGCTGACCCACGCGCCCGACTCCACCGTGTACGTGGCGTTCACCAACACCGTGGACCTCGAGCCGCCTCCGGAGGCGATCGAGCGCCTCGCCGAGTACCGGGCCGACCCCCGCGCCAAGGGGCCGTATCCGCAAGGCGCCCCGGTCATCGAGCCCGCGCAATCGTTCTCGGCGGCCTACGACTCCCGCCGCCGACGCACGTTCCTCGCCGCGATGTCGGAGTCGTTCGGGCAGGTGTTCGATGCCAACCTGCTGACCCTCGTACCGCTCGAAGACGGCGACGCTCGCGAGGACAAGATCGTCATCGAAGTCTCGTCGCACATCGTGCGGCTGCCCAAGTTCTTCTTCTACGACAAGGACACTGGGGCCGGCACCCGAGCCCTCGCTGGCCTGCTGTTCGGCGTAGCGGTGGACTGGGAGCTCAAGGTCTATGGCCACGACGGCGCGGTGCTCTACGCCCAGCCCCCCGTTCGCAGCGAGCCGGCCAGCGATGTCGAGGTCGCCACGCAGCCGGGAGACCCCGACTGGGGCATGTACAGCGTGCTGATGGACTCGGCCTACTACAACTACAGCCGACAGGTCACCGGGATGTTCGGCCTGGTGCCTCCGGCCGAGAAGACGGTGTTCGTCTACCAAGGCGCGTAGCCGGAGCAAGGAAAGCGGCGGGTGACGGGCACCCCTATACTGGCGGCGATGCGCCGCCAGACTCTGCTCGCCATGCTGCTCCTCGCCTGCGGGCCCAAGCCCGGTACGGCCAGCACGACTGCACCACAGCCCACGTTCGTGACCGCCACGCTGGTGTTCGAGGGCGTGCGCTTGTTCGACGGCGAGCGCTGGCACGACGAGACGAACGTGCTGGTCGACGGCTCCACGATCGTCGCGGTCGGTCCCGACATCACGGCCCCGCCGTCGGCCCAGCGGATCGCGGGCGAGGGCATGACGCTGCTCCCGGGACTCATCGATGCCCACACCCACGTGCAGGTCCCCGACCAGCTGTCTCGGGCCGCCGTGTTCGGGGTGACCACCGAGATCGACATGTTCACGCTGCCCGCCACGGCGGAGGCCTTGCGCAAGCCAGCCGCTGCGGGCGCTCCGCGGGCCGCCCTCCGCTCCGCGGGGATCCTCGCCACCGCCCCCGGTGGCCACGGCACCGAGTACGGGTTTTCGATCCCCACCCTCACCGGGCCGGAGCAAGCCAAGCCGTGGGTCGACGCCCGCGTCGCCGAGGGCTCGGATTTCATCAAGATCGTCTACGACGATGGCCACGCCTTCGGTGGCGACATCCCCACCCTCGACGTCCCCACCCTCACGGCCGTGATCGAGGCCGCCCATGCGCACCAACTGCTCGCCGTGGTGCACGTGTCGGCCCAAAAAGATGCCCTCACCGCGATCGAGGCGGGCGCCGACGGGCTCGCGCACCTGTTCCTCGACCAGGACCCGGGCGACGCGTTCGTCAGCGCGGCCGCTGAGCACGATGTGTTCGTCACCGATACGCTGGCCGTGCTGTTTTCGGTCTGCGATGGGACCCGCGGCGGGGCACTCGCCGAAGATCCTCGGATCAAGGCGCAGCTGCTGCCCGCCGAGCACGGGGCGCTGTCGCGAGGGTTTCCCGGCGAGCTCGAGGCATCGTGCGAGCACGCGCTGGCCACCACCCGCAAGCTGAGCGAGGCTGGCGTCACGGTGCTCGCCAGCACCGACGCCCCGAACCCGGGCACCGTGCATGGGGCCAGCCTGCACGACGAGCTGGCGCTGTTGGTCGAGGCCGGTCTCACCCCCACCCAAGCCTTGCAGGCCGCGACCGCCAAGCCGGCCGCGGTGTTTGGCCTCGACGATCGGGGTCGCATCGCCGAGGGCATGCGCGCCGATCTCTTGCTGGTCGAGGGCGATCCCTCCACCGACATCTTGGCCACGCGACACGTGCAGGGGGTGTGGACGGGCGGGAACGCAGTAGACCTGGAGACGGCAGAGCAACAGGCCGCCACGCAGTGGAAGGCGCTGAACGACGCTCGCCGTGCGCCGCCGCCCGCCGGGATGGCAGCCGGTCTCATCGCCGATTTCGAAAGCGGCGAGGCCCGAGCGGAGTTCGGTGCCGGGTGGCAGGGATCGACCGATGCGATGCGCGGCGGTGCCTCCACCGTCGAGCTCGATGTCATCGAAGATGGGCCGGACGGCTCGCCGATGACCATGCGGATCCGCGGGACGATCGACGGCGACTCGCTGCCCAACGCCTGGGCGGGCGCGATGTTCTTCCCCGGCCCCTCGCCGATGTCCCCGGCCAACCTGACCTCCAAGCCCACCCTGGAGTTCCAGGCCCAAGGCGACGGCCCGATGGTGGTGATGATCTTCGCCGAGCAGCTGGGTTTCATGCCCGCAATGACCCGAGTGGAGATCGGAGCCGAGTGGGGCGAGTACAGCGTCGACCTGCGCACGCTCGTGGCCGATCCCTACGATGTGACCGGGATCTTCTTCGGCGGTCCTCCCAAGGCCGGCGCGTTCACGATCTTGCTGGACGACGTCCAGCTCAAGTAGCGCCGTCGAGGCAACGGCCGGGCTCACTGACCCGACACGTTGCTCGCGGTTGGGGCCGGGGCTACGGCAGCAGCTGCCGCCCGCGCACCGTGGTCGTCCCCGCCAACGACCCGATGAGCAGCTCGGGCTCCCCTGCCGTCTGGTTGACGGTGATGTGCACCGAAGACGGCGCCGCGCCTCCGATGATCACCGCGTCGTCGACGTTGCCCGTCGCGAGATCGTAGATCCACCCCATGTTGAAGCCGGGCTGAGGCCCGTTGGGCGGCGGCAGGTTGGGAGACCCCGTCGACCCCGCCGCGGCCACCGTGCTGCCCAGCACATCGATGTCGGCGATCTGTCCGCCATCCGCGTCGAGCACGAAGTCGACCTCGAACGCCAAGCTGTCCTCGTCGCGGTGCTCGAACATGAAGCCGTGGCGCAGCACGTACAGCTCGTCGTTGAGCTGGTCGTGCGTCACCCGCGGGCACGTGTCCTCGCCCAGGGTCGTCGACGACCAGACGTTGGTGCTGCCGTCGCGTCTCCACAGGACCGCCTCGTCGTCCTCGAGCGTCGTCAGGTAGAAATCGCCGTCCGACGCGTGGTCGAGATCGCAAAAGGTTCGTGGGCCGCCCGCGGCCGGCGGCGGCCAGAACCACGCGGTCAGCACCGGGCCTTCCGCCCAATTGACGACGAAACCGTCCGCATGCAGCGCCCAAACCCGAGAATTGTTCTCAGCATCGGACGTCATGGCCACGACCCTGGAGTTGAGACCGGCCCAGGTCCCTGCCGTGCCCTGGATGGCTCCCGTGGCGGGATCGGCCTGTACGACCTGCCCTAGGCCGTTTCCGATGAACATGAACTCGGCGTTGGTGTCCGTCGCAACGGCGGATACCGAGGCGACATCGCTCGAAAACACGATGTTCCGCTGGGTACCGAAGTCACACGCCACGAGGGCGATCACACAAAGTCCGAAAATCCGACGTTTGACGTACATGTCTGGGGCTCCTCGGGCCGGCGTAGACCGGCCCTACCCCCCCCTCAACGGCCATGAGCGGCGATTGCCTCACCTTGGTGGGCATCGCGCCGAGCGGCCTGGAGCCGCACCAACACCTTGGGTCGCGATTGGACACGGTGACCTATTCCGGCTACATCGCGATCTCTGCGAGGTCGTGTGTGCCGTCCGTCGACGGCTCGAACCTCGAGAAACACGTTCAGGATCAAAATGACCGAGGGTACGATCAAGCGTCTCACCGACCGAGGGTTCGGTTTCATCAACGACGGCAGCGGCAAGGACATGTTCTTTCACATGTCCAATGTCGAAGGTGCCAGCTTCGAGAGCCTGCGCGAAGGCCAGAAAGTCTCCTTCACCGTCGGTGAGGGTCCCAAGGGACCGCGCGCCGAAAATGTCCGCCCGCTCTAAGGGCTAACGGCGCATTACAGCGCTTGGAAAGGGACCGATGTGAATCGGTCCCTTTTCTAATTGTGGCACGGACGTTTGCGGCGTTGCGCCGGACCGTCTGCGCAGGACCGGTCGCCTCTGGCTAGGACTGGTCCGGTAGCTTGCCGAAATAGTAGCCCACGCCGATCCCCATGAAGAACCCGGCGTGGTTGCCGACCTCGAAACCGAGGCCGGGTCCGCTGGTCGTGCCCAACCGCTGGCCGACTCCAGTGCCCGGGTTCATGTCGAAGTCGCCGTTGCCGTCCGGCTCGCGGTCACCCGGGACGATGCGGATCGCAAAGCCGAACTCGGGATTGATCGAGACCCGCTTGCCCACGAACAACTGGATCTTGGCCGGGACCTCGATGTCGATCTCGACCGGGGTGTCCAGCGTGTTGCTCTGCTCTTCTTCGGGCAAGCCCAAGAAACCCACGAAGGTCAGGATGCGACCGCCGATGCCGAAGTCGGCGTGAACCTGTTGGTCACGCGATCCCTGCACCGGCCAAAAGAACACCTCGGGTCCGATCGCGAATGCACCCACCGTGCGCGTGCGTCCGAACTCTCCCGTGTCATCGGTCTCGCGATGGCTGAAGGTCGCGAACCCGGCGTCCAGCCCGATGGTGAGGCGGTTGGTCACGTAGTAGCGGCCGTACAGCGCGTTGAGGCCGGAGACCGTTCGCAGCGCGCCCAGTCCAAAGCGGCCCTTCATCGGCTCGCCCTTCTTGCCATCGCTGCTCACCGACGCCGATGCACCATCGTCATCGTCCTTGGCTTTGTTCTTCTTCTTCTTCTTCTTGCCGCTGGTCTTGTTGCCCGCCTTGGCCTTGCCACCGGCGTCGGCCTCGTCGCCGTCGGCGGCATCGTCATCACCCTTGGGTGCAGCCTGCGCCACGGCCGGGATCGCCAACGCGAGGGCCAGGGTCACACCGCACGACATCAAGCCGAGCGAAGGAACGGAGGCGGAGCGGGTTCGCATCGGCGGCGAGTATACCGGTGCTCTGCGCCGCACCGTGCCCGAACCCATGGTGATCGCGCCGTCCCAAAGAGGGGGCCGGTGTGGTCGCGCGTCGTACTCCCATCCCGCCTCGCTGCATGTCCGCGATCGTGCGCCTGGGGCTGCCCGACCCCGGCGTAGGGGCCTTCCCGCTCCTTTCGACACCCGTTCGTTCGCGCTAGGCTGTTGACTGGGTGAACTCGATGCGAAGAGCTCGGCGACGACGATATTCGTCCGGCGCAGTCCTTGGCGTAGCCCTGGCCTCGATGGCCTGCGGCAACGTGGAAGGCATGGACCCTGCCGATCCGGCACGCGGTCCCGGACAATTGGTGGGCAATGGCGCGCCCGTATCCGACGGCAATTTCGTGGGGGGCAACGACACGATGCCGTCCCCGCGCGATGGAGGACCCGACGCGGTCCTGGGGACGCTGGACTGCGATGGCGAGTGCCGAGCGTTCTGCGATGGCCTGGGCCTCGAAAATCCCGTCAACGTGGGTCTGTGCGGCTCTGCGTGGGGCGTGGGCCTGGCCCTGCGCCCCGTCGACCGGGCCGAGGCTTGCCGCCGCCTGCACGCCGACTTCCTGGGTCGCTTCCCCACGCCCATCGAGATCGCCGAGACCTGCAATCCCGACCGCCCCTGGGGTGACGTCGTCACCGACCTGCTGGCGACCGACGAGTACGTCCTGGTCAACCAGCGGCGCTGGGCCGACGAGCTGCTCTACAACAACCGCGCCGTCAACTTCGAGCGCGCGTTCGACATGGACGAGCTGGTCGGCAAGACCTACGAGGGCCGCGTCAGCTGGGATCAGTTTGCCGCCGTCACCTCTGCGCACCCCGTGGTCATGCGTCGGCACGACACCGCGGGCGACCGGGCGGAGTTCATGTTCAAGCTGTTCTTGGGCCGCCCGCCCTACGAGCATGAGCGCTCCGACCTCGGTCGGCTCTACACCCTGTGGAACAACGGCTACTGGACCCACCCACACCTGGGGGTGCTGCCCGATGCCTTCATCCAGTTCCCCTGCGTCGATGCCGACGGTCGCCCCGACCCCGGCTCGATCGGCGAGTGCACCAGCACCCAGTGGGGCTACCACGAGCTCACCCTGGCCCCGCAGACCCAGCGCCTCGAGCGAGAGGGCGAGCAAGAGGGCCTGATGTGGTCGGGCTTCCTCACCGCGTCCGAGTGGGAGACGCTGCAGCTGCCCGGGCGCATCATCGCCAGCGAGCCCGCGTTTTGGGAGACCGCCGTCGACAATGCGCTGCTCCAGTACTTCGGCTACGACCTGGCCGCGGGTGTGCCCGAGGTCCGGCACGAGCTGGTTCGTCACCTGCTGGCCTACAACGGCGACATCCGCTCGCTCCACCACGCCATCGCCACGTCGTTTGCGTACCTGCAGACCACCGAAGGCGCCTCGGCCACCGATCTTCGCTGGACCTACGGTCCGCTCAAGCAGATCTCCGTCGAGGGATGGATCGACAGCATCAAGCGCAGTACGGGCATCCCTCTTTCCAACTGCGACCACCGCCTGCCGCACCCCGAAGACTATGTGGGCGAGCAGGCCATCGATGAAGCTGGCGGGTGGGCGTACGCCCTGGTCAACCACTCGCGGTGGGACATCGACGGGGAGCGCGAGGTCGAAGGTGACTATCGCGGCCTCGCCCGCACGCTGGGCGGGTGCCCCTCCAATGAGGTCGGCGGCCGGTTCACCACGGTCTCCGTGCTCAACACCGCGGTGCAGGAGGCCTTCGTCGCCGAGGTCTGCGGGCTCGGCAACGACGGGATCTCACTGGACCGCCTGCTCCCCGAGGGCGTCAGCGCCCAGCAAGCCCTCGACGCATCCACGGCCGAGTCGATCCTCTCCCATCAGCAGCGGCTGTTCCTCGGGCGCAGCCTCAACGACCCCGAGCGCGAGCTGGCGACCAACGCCGCCAACACCTGCACCCCGGCCCCATGCACGGCCGAGACCTTCGCCCGTCCTGCTTGCTTCGCCCTGCTCTCCAGCTCGGAGATGCTCTTCTACTAGGGAGCCGACCACGATGACACGCAAATCGGATCGACTCCCCCGCATCACCCGACGCCGCCTCCTCACCGGCGCGGGGGTGGCCGCCACCGCGGCTGCATTCCCACACATCTGGATCCCGCGCCCCGTCAACGCGACCATCGGCTTCGGTACCGCCAAGCATCTGATCTACATCCGCCTGAGCGCGGGCTTTCGCTTTCCCACCGCCTTCAATGGCGACGTCGGCGGGCTGTTCAACCCGTTCGGTCTGGCCAGTGGCGTCGCCAGCGGAACGGAGTGGGGCGTGGGCAGCATGCTCGGCCAGGACGCCTGGCTCACCGAGGAGCTGTCCACGCTGGGCCTGCGCTCGGTCACGCGGTTCACCAACACCAATCAACCC
>JAHZJA010001167.1 GCA_022601155.1 Deltaproteobacteria bacterium
GCAGGTGTATCGGCGGCCCCCTTCTCCGGCCAGCCCACACAGTTGCCCCACACCTTGTCCATCTGAAACGGAATGCGCGTGCTGAAGTCCTCCACGTACTGCACCCAGTCACCGTCGTAGACACTTGCAAACAACAACTTGTCCACGTCCCACAGCCCGAACCGCGCGTAGTGCACAGTGACCATATCGGCGATGGGATTGATGCGGGCCTCGTTGACGACGAAGTTGCCGAAGCCGAGCACCGCGCGCAGCTTCGCTTGGGCTTCGATGCTGAACTTCACCTTCGACATCATCGTGAATGCCGTGGTCTTGTTGCCTGGCACCACGGTGTACTCGCGCTCGAGGTCGCCCAAGTGACGCTCGGCGTAGGCCACGATGCGACGTCGGTTGTTCTGAAGGAAGCCGGTGTAGTGCACCAGCGCTCCGCCAGGGTCGTCTTGCACCGCGCGAGCGAATTCGAGAAAGTTGAGCCGTAGCGCGATCGCTTCACGTACCTGCGGCTCGCCGGGATCGATGTACGCATCGAACATCAACCGGACCTCCTCGTCATTGGCGGCCAGATACGTGCTCAATGCACCGAGGTCGGCGGCGCCAGACGGTGGATAGCCCTCGCAATATGCCCAGACTTCGTCGACGTTGGCGGCGTTGGCCCCGAGGAACAGCAAGGCGTTGCTGCGTGTCACATCGTAGATGGCCGTGAACAGCAGGTGCTCGTCGTCGAGAACCGCAAACCGGGCATTGTGCACGCCAGGGCTGTGCTGCGTGAAGACGCTGCCCTTCAGGCGCTCGCGCAGCGCGTCGGCCTGGCCCGGACGAATCTTGGATCGAGTGATGATGCTCTTGGGGTGATTGAGCGCCAGCATCCCCGCCGTGGGAACGGTGGGCTGCACATCGGCGGACGAGCTCGGATCGCTGGGAGCCTTCACCCCCGTGGGAAACGTTGGCATCTGCGCGCGAGCGAAGTTGTCCAGCCAGCCCGTCAAACTGGAGTCGTGCCCCGAAGATGTTCGATCGGTCGCGTCGCTCATCGGTTGCTACTTTCACCAAGCTCGGTCACTCGACGAGCGACCGGTCGAGGGTGAATCTACATGGCGCGACCGGACCCACGCAACGGCTCCTCCGGTTGTAGTCGCCACAATTCGATCGATGAAATGACGCTGAAACATTTCGACCCGAGGTGAAAGCACCCGTCCCTGAATGGGTCACGACGAATCCAGCTTGCGGATGTCACATCGCGAGCGCTAGGGTTGCCGCGTTGGGTATTCGCGAGGCTGGCCATATGTCCGATCTTCTCTCGACCAAACTCCATGAGCTCGCCGCCAACCTCGGGGAAGACGCCAAGCTCATCCCCAAGGAGTTGGAGTCACTCATCTCCAAGGAACTGCTCGAAGAGGCCGAGAAGATCGGGCTGAAGGTCTTCGACATCAACCTCGCGGATCTGGCCAAGAATCTCGCGACCTGGGCTGTCGACCACATCGACCTCATCTTCAAGATCCTTCGAACCGTGCGCCCGGTGGTGCTCTTCGCCGGTTTCGGGCTCATCACCCGCTACGAGGACGTAGTCGACACACTGGCCCAAGACGATGTCTTTGCCACCACGAACCTCGAGCAGCTGCGACAGGTCTCGGGCAACGACTTCATCTTGGGCATGGCCAACACGCCCGACTACACTCGGGATCACACCAACCTCCGCGCTGCGATCCGCCGCAGCGACATTCCCACGCGCGTCAGCGACTTCGCGCTGCAGGATGCGACCAAGCGGGTCGATGCCGCCCAGGGCTCGCTCGATATCGTCACCGGACTCACCCGGGCGGTGAACGCCGCGTGGGCGGGGGACTACTTTGGAACCCCGGGCCCCTCCCCCACGACGTTGGTGGACTGGTGCGTCACCATCTTCAACTTCCTGACGATTCCACCGGGTACCGACCCGGCCGGAGAGAAAGCCGGCCTCGAGGCGGGCAAGGCCTTCCAGGCCTACGTCGCGCAGCTCATCGAGCAACGCCACAGCACCCCCGGAGTCACCGACGATGTCCTCGGGCGGCTGTTGACGCTGCAGCCGACCGGGATGCCGGGGCTGAGCGACGATCTCATCAAGTCCAACCTCGTCGGGATGATCTCGGGGGCGATTCCTCCCACCGCAACGATGGCTGCGATCGCCATGGATGAGCTCCTGGGCCGACCCGCCGCGCTCGCTGGGGCCCAAGCCGCGGCTCGGGCCGGTGACGCAACGCTCGTGGGGCGCTATGTCGACGAAGCGATGCGGTTCCATCCCATCGGTCCCGGGGTCCTGCGCATCACCACCGAGGACTTCTTGGTCGGCCGTGACCGCTGGTACGCCCGGACGGTGCCCAAGGGCACCACCGTGATGATCGCGACGCGCTCGGCCATGTTCGACGAGGCGCTGTTCGCCAACCCCACCAGCTTCGAGATCGACCGCAACGAGTACAACTTCTTGCTCTACGGCTCGGGCATCCACACCTGTTTTGGCAAGTACATCGCGTCGGCCATGATCCCCCGCATCCTGATGCCGCTGCTTGCCCGCCAAAACCTCCGCCGCGCGCAGGGCCAGGCCGGGACCCTCCAGATGGAGGGCGTGCAGGCCAAGAGCCTGACGCTCGAGTGGCTCGCCTAGGAGCCCACCGCGTCTGACGGCCCAACGCGGGCCAATGCGGACCGTGGCTGTGGCCGAACGTCGACGAGTCGGCGCTCGGCCACAGCGTCGGGAATGCCCCGCCCGCACTCGGACGTTGCCGCTGTGACCACCGGGTGCGCCGTGCACCCGCGCGGTCACGTGTCGGCGTCGTTTCATGCGCGTGTTCGTCTCCAACCGCATTCGGGTCGCAACTCATTGGGCGCTGGCGTGCGTGGCGGGGGTACTCGCGCTGACATCGACAGCGGCCTGTGGCGTGATCCGGGCTTCGTACTACGGAGACCCGTACCGAGGTCTGGTGGCCGAGGCCGAGGCCGATGTCTCCGCCACCACGCCACTGGCCCGAACCGTGCACTGGAGCTACGACAGTCGGTCGCTGGACTGGGTGATCGTGTGCGCCGACGGGCCCGCCCCGCCGCCAGCCCAGACGATCGAGGCTTCGCGAGTGTGGCAGCGCCGCATGACGGCCGATCGCGCTGCATCCACGCCCCCACCGCCACGGTCCTCGTCAGACAACCCGTTCGTGGGGCTCGTGTGCATGTCAGCGATCGACGAGATCATCGGGGATGCCCTGGTCGACCGCGGCTACGTCGGCGCCCTCGCTCCCGAGGGTAGTGTCCTCTATGTGGAGCTGTTCTCCACCCACACCAAGTCCGGGGAGTTTCGCGGCAGCAAGGGGACGGTGGGGACGACGCTGACGCTGGTGCGCGACGACGTCGCGCTCGCCTCCTGGCGTGGGCTCCCGATCCACGGATACCGCCGACGACCACGCGAGACACCGTCTGGCATGGTCGACCCCAAGACGATGGACAGGCCCCCCGAGTACGATGAGTTCGGCCCATGGCTGCTGACGATGTTGGTGCGATCGGCCGCACACGAGCTCGAGTCGTCGCTCACCGACGACGTCGAGTCGTCCTGCGCCCGCCGCCGATGTGACCGCAGCCGCTAGGCTCGACTTTGGCGGTTTTCCATGGGCCACAACGCCGTCAGCGGCAGCTGCCTGGCGAGACTGCGCTTCGAAGGCGCATCGGGTCATGCGTCGAGGAGCGAAAACACTGCCACAGCGGTCGGGGGCGGTGTTGTGGC
>JAHZJA010000101.1 GCA_022601155.1 Deltaproteobacteria bacterium
CGCTCGAAGGTCGCGTAGGACTGCACCGAGAGGTTGAGCCCGGCAAACACGGTCAGCACCGTCAACAAGGCCACGCTGCCCACCGCGGCCTCGTGCAGGTGCTTGAGCAGCGGGCCCATCGGGGGCACCTGCGAAAACTGAGCCGCCAGTGCTCGCCACGAAAAGCGCAGCAGCTCGACCGCGGTCTTCAAATGCCCGCTCCCAGCAGCGCCATGCTCACGATGTAGTCGACCAGCAGGATCAGCACGATGGTATAGACCACGGTGTCGTTGGCGGCCTTGCCCACCGCCTCGGCCCCACCGCGTGCATGCATGCCCAGGTAGCCGGCCAGCAGCCCCACGGCCGCGCCGAACAGCCCGCACTTGCCCAGGCCGACCCACAGATCCGCAGGGGTGACCTGCGCGGTGAGGTGCTCCATGAAGGCGCCATGGTTGACGCCCCCCAGCGGCACTGCGAACAGCCAGCCGGAGAACACCCCGAGGATGTTCGTCATCACGTTGAGCAGCGGCGCGACCAACAGACACGCGATCACCCCCGGCACCACGACGTAGCGCATGGGGTCCACGGACATCACGGCAAGCGCGTCGATCTGGCCCCGGACCTGCATCGTCCCGATCCGCGCGGCGATCGAGGATCCGGCCTGCGCGGCGACCATCACCGACGCGAGCGCGGGGCTGTATTCCCGAAAGATCGCGGTGCCCAGCAGCGAGCTGAGCATGCGCTCGAGGCCGAACATCTGGAAGATTTCGAGGCCCTGCAGAGCGATGACCGCCCCCACGGGGGCCACCGCCAGACCCACCGGCACGATGCAGCGCTTGACCAACACCGCCATGATCCGCAGCGTCTCGCCGACGTAGCGCGGCCGCGTGACCGCTGTCTGCACCACCTCGAGGAAGAAGGCGAACACCGCCCCGATCGTCGAAAGTAGCTGGAGGAGCGCGCGCATCGGGACGTGGCCGGTGGCAACGAGTCTGCCCCAGGTCCATCTGCTCCCGCCAGCGGGCAGCTCAGGTGGGGAACAGGCCGAGCTGATCTTGGTCGGGTGCTCCGGGCCGGCGCGGCCCCGGCTTGGGCGACCAGTCGGGTGTGATGCCGCGACGCTCCAGCTCGAGCAGCCAGCGCTTGGCCTCGAGCCCGCCACCAAACCCAGTGAGGCGACCGTCGGCCCCCACCACGCGGTGGCACGGCACGATGATCGCGATGGGGTTTTGACCGTTGGCATGACCCACCGCGCGCGCGGCCCCGGGTCGGCCTAGGCTTCCTGCCTGCTCGCCGTAGCTCCGCGTTTGACCAAAGGGAATGCGACACAGCGCGTCCCAGGCCTCACACTGGAACTCGGTGCCGAGCAGCCGCAAGCGCAGATCGAAGTCGCGCCGTCGACCGTCGAGATACTGCACCAGCTGCTTCGAAACCTCCGTCTCGGCCCGCGACTCGTCCTCGAGCGTGGCACCGTGGCGGTCCGCGTAGGATCGAAGGTCGGCCATGCGGGTGCGGGTCTCGAGCGAGAACCCCACGTAGAGCAACGTGTCATCGGCATCGACCACGATCACCAGCGGCAGCTGCGGGTGGGCCAACCACATCACGCGCCAGTGCTCGGAGACCGCCATCGCCCTCGTTCTTAGCAGATCGCCACGCGGGCGGGACCTTCGTCGGGGCCCCCCGGAGCCGGGCGCCCGCGCCTGCCCTCTGCCGTCACGGGCGCAACGCGCGGACAGCCGCGGGCGTCCTCGTAGTGGTGCGAGGGGCCTGCCCAGCTCCATCTCGTCGCACAGCCGCAGCCGCCGAGGACATCGCGAATTTGACTCGCCAGGCCGTGGCTCGCAGCATCGGGAGGTGAGCGGTGCGGCCGATCCTTCTTGGCACGCGCGCCTGGCGGAAGTGGTCCGACCGGGTTGGCGCCGTGCGGGAGCCCTGACCATCGCCGCGGGGCTGGTGGTGGCGTACCTCAGCTGCGCCACCACGCCCAAGTCCGAGTCGATCCCGCCTGACGCCGAGAATCCCGCGCCCGGCACCGATCCCCAGCCGGTCGTCCCCGACGACGACCCGGCCGTCGTCGCCACCCCCGACGAAGTCCCGCTGCTCCCGGTGCTCAACGAGGCGGCCCTCACCGCTCGGGTCGCCGCCCAGCGCTCGCTGCTCGGGTCCAACTTGTTCGAAGACGTCCGCGGTCAGCCGGTCCCCTGGATCACGCCGCAAGACGATCTGCCCGAGGCACCCGACGGCAAGAGCAAGGCCTCCGCCGACGACACGCTGCTCGACAGCCTGCCGGGGTCTTCGGGGCTCGGCGGCGCCGGGGGTACGACCACCAAGACCCAGCGCATCAACGGCAATGCCCTCGGTCTGTTCGTCCCCATCGAGGGGCCGGCCGAAGCGGGCGCACCACTGGCGCAGTTCTACACGGCCCTCAACGCACTGCGCGACGGCCAGGATACCGATGGCAAGGTCCGGGTGCTCGTGTACGGCGCCTCGCATACCGATGCCGACGTCTACCCGCACTACCTCCGCACCTACCTGCAGCAGCGGTTCGGCAACGGCGGCCACGGCTTCGTCCATGTGGCCAAGCCCTGGCGCTGGTATCGACACGCAGACTATTGGGTCAAAGGCGACAAGTACTGGAAGACCGAGCACGCGCAGCGCCGCAAGGGTCGGCAGGATGGGTACTACGGTCTGATGGGATGCAGCCTGGCCAGA
>JAHZJA010001168.1 GCA_022601155.1 Deltaproteobacteria bacterium
CACCCTCAAGGGGAAGATTCCATACATGTCGCCCGAGCAGTGCCGGGGGGAAGTGGTCGACCGACGTAGCGACATCTTCTCCATCGGTACGTTGCTGTGGGAGTTGACGACTGGATCGCGGCTGTTCACGGGCGAGAACGAGTTCGCAATCATCAACCGCGTGGCGGCGGGCGAGGTGCCATCGCCAAGCAGCGTGCGGGGCGACTATCCGCCCGAGCTCGAAGCGATCGTGATGCGAGCGCTGCAGGCCAATCGAGAGCAACGCTATGGCAGTGCGCTCGACCTGCAGATCGATCTCGAAGACTTTGCTCGCGAGGCGCGATTGCCCGTGTCTTCGGCCCGCATGGCCAAGTTCATGCGCGAGCTGTTCGCCGACGAGATTCGTCAGCTCACCGCATCGCTGTCGGACCGGCTCGAAGAGCAACCCACGATGCCTCGGCCCGCGTTGCCCCGCGAGGTCTTGGCCGCGGCGATCTCCATGCCGCCGATCGAGGCGATCGAGCCCACCGAGCTGACCCCCTCGGAAGTGATCGCCAATCAGGCGCAAGTCACGCCGGGCCCCGAATCCAGCCTCCCCGCGGGCTCGGTCACCGACATTCATCTCGAGATGCGACGCCCTGGTGGGCTCGCAATCGCACTCGCGGTCGTGACCGGCATGGTCGTCGTGCTGGGCTTGGCCTCGCTCATCTACTTCGTGTTCCTGTCCGAGGGCAGCGACGGCGATGGGGACTCTGCCGAGCCGGCACGGACGCCGGGGATCATCGTGGAGAGCCCCACACCGTCGTTACAAGCACCCGTGATCCCGGCCGACTCGCAGGGTGCCGAGGAGCCGGATGCCGACGAGCAGCCCGGTGATGAACTTCCCGAGGAGTCCGTAAAGGGGCCGGACGTCGACACCAAGGGCGAACCTCCGCCGCCCGCCGAGGCCAACGACGACGCGGGCAGCGACGAGCCCGGCGACGCGGACGAGCCTGCCGAGGAATCCTTGCCGTCGCCGAAAAATGATAAGACGGACGCCAAGCCCGGCCGAGGCACGTCCTCCAAGCCAAAGCCCAAGTCCAAGCCCAAGTCCAAGCCCAAATCCAAGCCGGCCAACAAGTCGGGTAAGGGCAAAGGCAAAGGCAAGGGGACGTCCGAACCCAAGCCCGAATGGGACCCCGATTCGCCCTTCGCCGAGTGAAGCTCGGCCCCCTGACCCTCCGACGTGGCTCGGTGGTGCTCGGGTTGCTGTTGGCTCTGGTGACGGTGTCGTCGGCCATGGCCGCGCCGCCCAAGCCCAAGAACAAGAAGGCGCGGGCGAAGTTCGACCAGGCGGTCTCGCTGTACCAAGCCGGTGATTTCGACGCCGCCGCCAAGGCGGCCAAGCGCGGCTATGAGATCGAGGCCCAGGAATCGCTGCTGTACATCTGGGGACAAGCAGAGCGACGGCGTGGCAACTGTGTCCGCGCCATCGAGCTGTACGAAGACTTCATCGAGATCGCCGGCTCCGACAAGGCCCGTGAAAACGGTCGCAAGCGCAAGGCCGAGTGCGAGGACGATCTCGAGCGCGAGGCGGCCGAGGCCGCGGCGGCCGGGGGTTCCGCTGAGGAGATCGAGCCGCTCGAGGAGTACGACGACGAGGACCCTCGAGGTGAGCTGGACGAGCCGCCCGTGACACTGCCTCCAGCCCGACCGTGGTACCGCGACCCGCTGGGTGGGGCGCTGGTCGGCGTGGGTGGAGTCGCCATCCTGACGGGTGGAGCGGTGTTGGTAGCGGCGGCGGTCCTCGACCCCGAAGAGGCGACCGACTACGGCACCTTCGATCGACGTCGTCGGGTTCGGCCGCGGCTGTTCCTCGCGGGTGGTATCACCGCGGGCCTGGGCGCCTTGATCGGAGCGGCGGGCGGCGTTCGCTGGGGCCTGCTGGCGCGCGATGCCAAGGCCAACTCGACGGCGCGTGTCAACGTATCTCCGTGGCTCGACCCGGCGCGGGCGGGCATCGTGGTGCGCGGCCGCTTCTGATCGGAGCACCACGATTCGAGCCGGAGCGCTCGGGTCCGACGGCCGCAGCCGGTAGACGCCCCGCCCGATTGCCTCGGCCGGGGTGCTCCTCAGTGCTGTACGGAGGCGTCGGTGGGCTCGCGGCGAAGGCCGGCGGGTCCCGCCCAGACCCACGGGACCACCAACGGCAGCAGACTCAGCAGCCCGGGCAGCCCCAGCAGCAGGCCGAGGTTGGTCGCGTGCCCGGGCACCCCGGCTTCGGCTCCCGTGACTCGGCCCCAGGCGTACTCCCACACCGGGTTGCCGTGTTGCGGGGCTTCGGGGGTCGCCGCGGCGCCCAGCAGCATGTGCAGGCCACCGACGACGGCGAGCACCACGAAGACCCGCGGCACGACGCGTAGGGCAGGGACGGCGCCCAGCATCAACAGGCCCAGCATCGGGACCAGGTGCCGAGGGCCATAGGCGGCCCCGCCGTCCCACATGTAATAGCCCGCGTTGAGCAGCAGATAGAACGCCACGATGACGATGGCGGCCACGATTGTGGGTCGTCCGAGGCCATCGCGCTCGCGCAGCGCCGCGCCCAGGCCCCACACCGCGAGCATCAAGACGGGCGACAGATACAGCAGGCCCCGGTAGCTCCCCCACAGCAGTGATGACAACGCGGCGGGGTCGGGAACGCCGATGCCGTAGCGCACCGCCATGCCCTGCGCGAACTCTTCGCGGTAGACGAAGTCGTAGCCCGTCTGCAGGGGGCCCCCGAACGCAGCGATGTGGTAGCTGGCCAGCGCGACCACCCACGGCAGCCCGCCCACCGCGATCCACGTGGCATGTCGCAGGCCATGCCGCCATGCGGCCAGCCCCACGACGACAAGCGTGGGCACTGCGGCGGGATACTCGGTGGCCACGGCGGCGCCCAGCAACATGCCAACCGTGAGCGCACCGCGACGCGAGGCCTGCCCGGGCTCGGTCAGCGCCACGATGGTGAACGCCCACAGCAGCAGTGCGCTGCACAGCGGATGGCCGTACAAGACGGTGCCGTAGGGCAACACCGGAGTGGCGAGGGCAAACGTCAGCGCGACGATGGCCGCGGGGCGCAGCCGCCCGGCTGTCTGTCGCAGGGCGAGCAAGAACATCGCGGCGGCGGCGGCGACCGACGGCAGCATCCCGGTGAACAACGCGCAGACGTACAGCGCCATCCGATGCGCGAGGTTGTAGACCAACACATCGCCTGGCTCGCGCTCGTCGGGCTCGGGGACCGGGGTCTCGGGGTCGAGCGGGCGCACGCGAGCTCGGGGGAGCTCCGCCCCGGTCAGGCGCCGCAGTCCCAAGAACGCTGCGTAGGGCACGGCGGCCACCCACGAGGCCCCGGGCGCCTTGTCGCAGTAGAAGTGGCCGTCGCGAAAGCTCTTGTCGCCCGTGGTGTAGTGATAGCGATCGATGATCGTGGTGCGCTGCTCCACCATGGCGCGGGTCAGGGCCAGGCGGGAGTTCTGATTCCACGCGGGCTCACCCACGAAGTAGGCGAACGTCAGCAGCAGGGCGATCCCCAGGGGCACCAACCGGCGGCGGTGCTCTTGGAGTGGTGCGAGCAGCGAAGGTGGGCTCACGACGCGCGCATGGCCTCGTCGACGAGCGCGGCGAGGGCTTGGCGCGACTCCTCGGCCACCTTGGCTTCGGGTGCCTGCGCCAGTCGCTGCAGCATCTGGTAGGCGCTGGCGTAGCGCCGTGCCGGATCTCGATCGAGGTTCTTGCGGACGATCTCGCTGAGCTTGGACGACAGCCCGGGCACCCGACG
>JAHZJA010001169.1 GCA_022601155.1 Deltaproteobacteria bacterium
GGCCACGGTACGCATGTCTTCCACCGCCCGCGGACCTCCCTGGTAGAAGAACTGCGGATTCCCGCTGCGGTCGACCTCGTACCAACTATCGAGATCGTCGACGCACAAGATGTGGCCCTGCCGCCAGCGCGTGACGATGTTGTCCACGCTCAGCTCGTCGCTGAAGCTCTCTTGGATATGGCCGATGCGCCGCGCCTCTTCGCTGAGTTCGTCGAGTCGGTTGGCCACCACCAACGGAAGATCTCCCGAGACCGACAACGACTCCATGTCGTAGCGCGCCCCCCAGAACCGCCCGTTGATGAACACGTACGGAGGCACCATCACCCCGGTGAGCTTGGCCAGCTGGCGAGCGGTCTGCGGCTCGCGTCGCAGGTCGTTCTCGCGGACCTCGGCTTCCACCGTCTCGAGGATCTTCATGATCGCCGCGACGTCCTCCGCCTGCTCGGGAGTCGCGTAGACCACCACGAGGCGGTCTTCGGGCTTGAGTCCCTGGTCGGCCTTGGCCTTGACCCGCTCGAGCACCGACTGTGCATCTTCGCGGGGCGACAGCACCGACGCGGGGGAGGCGACCGGCGGCGCAGAGGTCTGCGCGTCGTCGGGCTTCGGCGCATCCGGAGCGGTCTCGGCGGGCGGCGTGGTCGAGGCCACCGCATCGGCGTCGGCCTTGGTGGGCTCCGCCTCGGACCCGGTCGGTTCACTCGCGGGAGCAGCCGACGCGGGCTCGGTCGGCTTCGCATCGGTCGCAGTCGGCGGGGTCCCCGTTCCCTCCTCGGAGTCCTCCTCGCCGGTCACGTAGTGGATCACCTCGGCCAGCGGCGCCGGAGCATGGGCAGCCACCGTGCGCCCGAGCTTGCGCCCCGCGTCCAGGATGTCCTCGGGGAGGTGCTCCTCCGCCGCTTTTTTTGCGCGATCGAGTAGGTCCTTGAACATCGAGAGTCGCTCCGCCGTGGTGCTGCGCCCTGCGTCGCCATCGACTCAGGGGCGCGCAGGAGCATAGCAGCGGGGATCGGCCCGATTGTCCCCTTCGCGCCGGGCACGGTGGGCGCGATCAGCTCAGTGCTTGCGCTGTCTCACTGCGCCAACACCCCCTACCCTCCGGGCCCTCGGTTTGGCATCGTTCCGCCGCCATGGCTGCCGACGACAAGACGATGTTCGAGATCTTCCGGGAGACCGACTACAACCGCGGCTTCCACTGCATCTTCTACACCGACTTGGAAGAGCACGCGCGCGAGCGAGAGATCGCCAAGGCCGCCTCGGGCGAGACGATCTACACCGGGTTCGTGGCCGACGACGTCAAGGAAGCCGCCCGCGAAGAGATCGACCGCATCGTGGACGAGCTCAACGAGATGGAAGAGGACGAGGCCGGGATGCCCAAGACCTCGATCGAGCAGCGCCTCGCTCCGTACCTGGTGGCGCGCCCCGGCGAAGCCACGCACTGAGGTCGCGAGCATCGAGGTGCGGCCGGGCGTCGCTCGAGCCAAACCCCGAGCACGTTCACGCCGCCGAACAACGGCCAGCGGCCGCGGGCATCGAGTACCCGGCGCATCGAGGCGGCTGCTACTTGAACAGTCCGCGCAGGAAGAACGCCATCAGCTCGTCCGCGAGCGTGGTCGGATCGCGGAACGACTCGCGCGGACCGGCGGGCAGCTCACCCGAGTCGGCCATCAGCATCCGCGCCAGTGACTCGCGCAGCCCCCCGAGCGAGGCCGCAGCCACGATCGCCGTGTCGCACGAGCGCAGCAGCCCCAACGACTGACCCACCCGCAGCGCATCCTCGACCATCCGCAGCACCTGCTCGAAGAACAGGTTGACCTTGGCCCCCGACTCCTCGTCGAAGCCGGCCGGGTGCCTCAAGATGATCGTGGCCACGTGGTCGTGGGCGAGCACCGTGGTCACCACCCGGCGAAAGTTGGCGTTGAGCTGCTCGAGCGGCGCCGGGGAACCAGGCGCCAGCGAGATCCGCTTGACCTGCACGCGAAGCGCCCGCAAGAACTCGGCCACCAGCTCGCCGAACAGCTCCTGCTTGCTGGCGTAGTAGAGGTAGAACGTTCCGCGGGCAATCCGCGCGTCGTCGATGATGTCGTGCACCGACGCTTGGTGGTAGCCCTTCTCACGGAACACCCGCATCGCGGCCTCGAGGATCGCGTGCCGTCGCTCCGCCCTACGCCGCTCCGCTCGCGCCGCGCGGCCATCGGGGACGGTCGGGAGGGCTTGGGACGGTGGGGCACCATCATCGGTGGCCTCGGCCGTCTCCGGCGATTCGTTCGTCGGGTCGTCGGCCTCGGGTTCACCCGATGGTGGCTGCTCCGGCGGCATGGCTCGCGGAGTCTACGTCAACCCCAGCGCCGGGGCTGCCATCCCCCCAAAGTCGGGCTCTCGTCGCGGGTGAGGCGTCTGGGTTCAGGCCGCGGCAGCCACCCAGGTGGGGGCGTCGCCGAGGTTCACCATCTGCTCGCGCATCATCAGCTTGGCGCGGTGAAGCTGCGTCTTGACCGTGCCCAGCGGCATTCCCAGGGTGTTGGCGATGTCGGGGTAGGGCACGTGCCGCATGAAGTGCATGACGATCACCTCGCGGTAGCGCTCGGGCAGGCCCCCCACCAGCAGCGACAGATCGCGACGCAGATCGGAACGCCGTGGACTCAGCTCGTCCTCGGGCGCGGGCGCCGTCATCTCGAACTCTTCGGGGAGAGCGGAGGGCTGCCGAACCCGGTTGCGGTGATTGAGGTACACGAAGTAGGCGATGCGATGGACCCACGTGGTGAACCGTGCCCGCCCCTCGAACGCACTCAGGCCCCGGTACGCCCGCAAGAACGTCTCTTGGGTGAGGTCGTCGGTGAGCGTTCGATCGCCCCGCGTCAGCCGCAGCAGCAGCGCACGAATCTTGCCTTGATGGCGCCGCACCAGCTCACCGAACGCCTCGGGCACCTGCCCGGTGGCGGCCCGTCGCGTGAGCTCCGTGTCCGCCGCATCCCGAAGGTCGTCTTGCTTGGTTGCGGTACTGGCTGCCATCGGAAGTGGCTGTACCCGCCCCCCCAGGATCAATTGCGACATCGGTGGATTTCTTTTCACGGGGCTGAACCCCTGGTTCGGCGCGAATGGCGTGGTATCGTCCCCGCGCGCGTAGACGCAGTTGGAGGCCGAAATGTTTGCTCAATTACGTGCGTGGCAGTTTGCGGGATTCGCGTTCTTGGTGACGGCTTGTGGTGGCAAGGAGCCATCGATGACCGAGTCGCTGGCAAAGGCGGACCAAAAGGAAACCGAGCGCAAGGCGGCCGAGCAGGCCAAGCGCGACAAGGCGGGCGAGCAGGCCAAGGCCGCGAAGGCGGGCAAGCTCGAGCACCCGTGGAGCTTCGACGGCATCAAGACCAGCCTCAAGATCGGCACCACGCTGGCCTACGCGATGGAGGGAACCAACGCCAAGGGCAAGCCCATCGAGGACACGCTCAGGGGCGAGGTCCACGGCCACGATGATCTCGACGTCAAGATCCTCCAGTACAAGGACAGCCAGAAGGACATCCCCGCGGTCATGCAGGCCCAGGGTCACCCGTGGGGAAAGCTCAGCCCGTTCTTCTGGGTGGAGAAGAGCAAGACCACCTTGTTGCGCAAGGAATCGGTCGAGGTCCCGGCGGGCTCCTTCGATTGCGTGGTCGCGGAGATCAAGGGCTTCTTCGGCACGCACCTGACGGTGTGGATGATCGTCGATCAACCCGGCATTTACGCGCAGGTGATCGAGCATCCCAACACCAACGCTGCCGAGGCCGACGAGGGTACGCCCACCGAGGTGACGTACCGGCTTGCGTCGCTCGAGCGCGAGCAGTAGCGCGGCTTCGGTGCCGTACGGCGCCGCATCGCGCGGCGTCGCTTCGCACCGTGCCGCTTCGCACCCGCCGCTTCGCACCCACCGCTTCGCGCGGCGTCGCATCGCACCGTGCCGCTTCGCACGATGCCGCTTCGCACCCGCCGCTTCGCACCCGCCGCTTTGCGCGGGGTCGCATCGCACGGCGTCGCGTCGCACGATGCCGCTTCGCGTGGGGTCGCATCGCACCGTGCCGCTTCGCACCCGCCGCACCGCACCGCACCGTGCCGCTTCGCACCGCACCGTGCCGCTTCGCACCCGCCGCTTCGCACC
>JAHZJA010001170.1 GCA_022601155.1 Deltaproteobacteria bacterium
TCGAGCCCGTCGTGATCGGGGTGCCTACCGATCAGCCATGGCTACTCGAGGATCCTGTCCGCCCGGTGATGGTGGTGCCCGTACCGTCCGACCACGCGGCGGACATGGTGGTGGCCTACCTGCCGCAGCAGCAGGTGTTGTTCAACTCCGACATGTTCTCGCCCGGATTTCCGGCCTCGTTCGACGCTCTGCTGGTCGGGGCCACCGAGCTCCAGTCGGCCATCGTCGCCAATGGTCTCGCCGTGAGTTGGATGGCGGCAGGACACGGCGGCGTCGTGCCGAGCTACGCCGAGTTCCTCGACCAGTTCGGGTTCTAGCTCTCGGGAGGGGGTGTGCCGCGAAGGCAGGCTCATCGCCTCGCCGGGCCCGATCTCCGACGCAGGTCGGGCTCGCCCTCGATCTGCATGCACTCGGTACCGTCCGGGCATGCGCCGCGGCACCAGCCGAGGCACGGTACCTCGCAGCAGGCAGCCTCGACGAAGCCGTCGGTCTCGGGGTCGATCCGGGGCGGGCGGCCCTCCTGCCCGCTGCACATACTGGAGGGGCGCACGCTGACCGCGGCGCGCCAGCAGCTCGGCCCCGGTACCGATGGCGACACCCTGCACTGGATGTCGTTCCAGGTGGGGGCGCTTCGGCTGCCGCGCCGTGGCGCAGGTGGAGCCGCCTGGGCTCGAGGCCCCCGACAGCGCTCGTTCTGAACGGAAGGGCCTGCTAGGATCGCCACCTGATGACGCTCCTCGAGGCCTTCTCGGCGTCGTGGCCCGGACGGGTGCGGAGCTCGGGCGGGCGCTCGGGTCGTGCGTTGCGCAGGCGGAGGCGGCTCGCCCTCGGGTGGCGGTCGAGGCCACGGCGTTGGTGCGGTGTGTCGCCAGCCGGGTCGGCTCGCGCGGCGGTCCTCGCGAGGACGGGTCATCGTGGCGGGCGGGCTGGCGGCGACTCGCTTGGCGCGGCTGGAGTCCACTCGGGCTGCTCTCGCGCCGCGTGGGCGGCGACGATGCGACCATCGACAGCATCATCGCGGGCATGGTGGAACTCGACCTCACCTCGAGTCCCGCGCGCCTGGCCGACGCATCCAACAGCGGGATCGGATGACTGATCGGCCCGCCGAAGCGAGTGACTTCGATCTGCTCGACGCGTGGGCGGCCGGGGACCGTGGTGCGGGTGGGCAGCTGTTCACGCGTCATTTTCGGACCGTGTTTCGGTTCTTCAGCAACAAGGTCACGACGGGATCCGAGGACCTCGTGCAGCAGACGTTCCTGGCGTGCGTCGAGACGCACAGGCGCTTTCGGCGGGACGCCAGCTTTCGTGCATTCTTGCTGGGGACCGCACGCAACGTGCTCTACAACGAGTTCCGCCGTCGACGTCGCAAGGACGATCGCATCGACTTCACCAGCATGAGCGCGATGGATCTGGCTCCGTCGCCCAGCTCGATCATCGCCGAGAAGATGGAGCAGCGTCAGCTACTCGAGGCGTTGCGGTCGATCCCCATCGACTATCAGATCGCGCTGGAGCTGCACCTGTGGGAGGGGCTCACAGGGCCCGAGATGGCCGAGGTGCTGGGGATCGCCGAGCCTGGCGTGCGCAGCCGCCTGCGCCGCGCCAAGCAAGCGCTCGGCGAACGGATGGCGCAGCTCCGAGGCGGCGGCGGGCCGCTGGAGTCGACCAGCGGCGATCTCGAACGATGGGCCGCGTCGCTGCGGGAAGCGGCGAGCGGTGGGTCGAGGGGCTAGAACTCGAGGTCGTCGACGGTCTCCGGGGCGGGTCGCCGGGTAGACTTCGGTCGGGGGCGGTCGGGGGCGGTCGGGACCATCTGCACGATGCGACGATGGTCCTCGATGGGGACGAAGTCGATCGCCAGCGGGACGAACCCCTCGGCCTCGAGCCGCAAGTGGAGCGGCTCGTCGTCCCGTGGGAGCACGATGGCATCGGAGGTGTCTCCCAACTGAACCTCGTCGTTCCAGACGGTGGCACCCACCGGAGCGCCCGCGATGTGGAGCTCGATCGACGAAGGAGCGGCCGGGGGCGGGACATCGGGCGCTGCCTCGACGGCCGGGTCGATCATTGCGGCGCTCGAACGTGGTGGAGGGACCGAGGAGGGCTCGGACGGTTGCGGTCCGTCACGGGTCGACCACCAGCCGCCGGCAAGCAGGCCCGCCACCGCTGCCGTCGCGGCCGCGGGGGCTGCCCACCGTCGTCGGGCGGGCACGGAGGCACGCGCGCGGTGGGGCTGTCCCAGCGCGTCGGCGAGGGAATCGACCAACTCGGCGGCCGAGCCGTAGCGTTGGTCGACGTCGGAGGCGGTCGCCCGCTGAAACCACGCGTCGAATCCAGGTGGCACGTCGGCGTGCTCCGATGGTGTCGGCGTGTGACCCCCGAGCAGCTGGACGGCGTGCTCGGGCAGGTTGTCGGCGGAAAATACTCGCGCGCCCACCACACACTCGTAGGCGATGATGGCCACGGCCCATAGATCACAACGATGATCGATCTTGGTGGAGTCCCGCGCCTGCTCGGGGCTCATGTAGTGCAGCGTGCCCATCACGGTGCCGCTGGCCGTCGACAGGTCGAGGGTGCCCGCCGAGGCGATCTTGGCCAGCCCGAAGTCGAGGATCTTGACGCACGGGGGGTCGTCGGCGAGGAAGATATTCGCGGGCTTGAGGTCGCGATGGATGATCCCCAAGGCATGGGCCTGGGCCAGCGCATCACATACCGCGGCGAGGATCTCGAACACGCGATGCGGCCGCAGCTGTGCCTCACTGTCCAGCGTCTCGGCGAGGGTGTGTCCCCGCAGGAGCTCCATGGTGATGAACACGCGGCCCTCGGCCGTGCCCACCTCGTGGATCTTCACCACGTGGGGATGGGCGAGTCGGGTGAGGGCCCGGGCCTCCCGCTTGATCCGCCGCACCGCGGCCGTGTCGGCATCGCGGTCGGCTCGAATGAGCTTGATCGCGACATCTCGCCCGGTCTGAGGATCGTGGGCGCCGTAGACGTCGCCCATCCCGCCCGAGCCGATGCGCTCCCGAACCTCGAATCTGCCGATCGTGGGCAGCGCGGTGGGCATGCCCAGCATCGAGCGTGCGACCTTGGCGAA
>JAHZJA010001171.1 GCA_022601155.1 Deltaproteobacteria bacterium
CCCAGACCAAAGGAGGTGCAAACACGACCGCAAAGAGGTCGAGATACGCTGGATACATCCAAGCTTTCGACTCCCCTCCGGCGTGGATCTCGTCAATCAGCACAATCGCAATCGCCCTGGACGTCTGGAGCAACAACCAAACAGCCATTCCGATGATGAATGCACGCTCCGCACCGGCCAAGGCAGTGCTCTTTCCGTTCGCTGTGTCGCTCATGTCAACTCTCCGTCGTGCTCAGCATGTGTCCTAGGCCCGGCCGGCGCCTTGGCCGGCCGAGCTCCTGTTCGAACGCCCTGGAGACCGGCGTCGGCAACCTCCTTGCCGCGGCGATCTCCCCGCTCAACTGCCAAATTCCGGGAGGCGAGAGCGATGGTCGATTGGGATTCCACGATCCGATGCGCGCCGGGGCGACAGGCTGGCGCGCTCGTGGCCCGCCCGGTTCAACCTCGGCCTGTGCCCTCGCCGACAAGCCGCCCAGACGCACCTCGAGCCGCGCGACCCAACCGATCACGGGTCTAGCCTCCGGCCCCTCCGGTGACGACGAGCCCGCCTTCGGGCGACGCTGAGGTCAAATTGAGAAGTATCAGGAAGGCAAACGTCCGCTTGGACTCCCGATCCGATTGCTCGATGTAGAAGTAGCGGTCGTCGTGCCGAACCACCACATGAGCGCCCTTGGGTGGCCGCCTCCACTGGCGAATGTGCAGGAGGACTCTCGCGCGGGGGTTGGAGGCGCACAAGTCCGTTCCGGCTTGGTCATCTGCACCCTCTACCCCTTTGGCAAGGTAGAACATCGCGTCGAGGACGGAGCGCCCATGGATCGCGATGACGTCGGGCCGGCGGTCCCGCACCATACGGCTTATCGCGAGGTCGTGACTGCGTTCGACGCCGAGCAACCGCCTCGCGTCCTCGGCGTCTGGACTTCGTCCCGTGGTCCCGCTCGGTGTGAGGGCGATCATCAGCCCCTCCTCGTCGTCGGCATTTCGGTAGACCGACAACTCGTGTCGGAGCTGGAGCTTCCGCAACAGCGTCGCGAGCTCGTCAAACAAGGAAGAACCGTAGGCGTCGCATGAGGTCGGGCGGGTGCGGCCCGCACGAGGTGGCAGGCTTTCGACGAGTGGCACCGCCTCAGCCAAGGCTCCCCGTAAATATATATGCGTGCGCACGCAATTACAAGTCGGGGTTCCCGAGGATATCGGCGAGCCCCGACCGCACGGTTGTTTTGTGCGGTGACCGGGTGCCTCAACACCGCACGTTCTCAACTGCCGACGGGCCGTGGCTTGACAGCTTGCCGTTGTGTTTGGCAGGCCTGGTCAGGTGCGTGACCTTCTTGATCCGGTTGAGGCCTCCGCGTGGGGTGGTTTCGTCGCCACGCAGGCACGTCTATTTCGCAGCATCGAGGACAACCTGCGACGGAATTTCGCGATCACGCACGCGGAGTATGAGGTGCTCCTTCGTCTCGCGCGATCCCGTGGAGCTCGCCTGCGGATCCAGGCGCTCGCGCAATCCAGCCTTCTGACCCACAGCGGGATGAGCCGCCTGGTCGAAAGACTAGTCCGGGCCGGCTTCGTGGAGAGAGTCAGTGCCGAGGAGGATGGTCGCGGTGCCTACGCGGCGTTGACGAGGAAGGGCCGCGAGCACTTCAAGAGGACCGCACGCAGTCACATCGCGTTGGTCCGAGAGCTGTTCCTCGGCCGATTCTCTCCTGAGGAGCTGGAGCAGTTGGCAGCTCTTTGGAGTCGACTCGAGGAGGACGGCGACACGTGATGGCAGACGTATCGGCGATCTGTTTGTGAGCAACGAAGGCCGACTCGTTGGCGCACGTGGTCATCGCGGACCCGGCCGGACACGGGGTCGAGGTTGCCGACGATGGCTGAGCGGGCGTGACCTTCGATGAGCTCGGGGGGCAGCGCAACCTACCTGGCTGTGCCCGACCCCTCGGCGGGCTCGGATGGAGCGGGCGGAAAGACGTGCCATCGACCCCGTCGGGTATCGGCCGCGGGGCGCGGGCCACACGAAGATCGGCGAGCAACCCGAACACAGTGTTGGTGCGATCCGGGACTTCTTCGATTCGACGTCCGCCGTCGCGGGGTGAGGTGGAACCGGCACCCCGCCGTCACTCACCCGTCACCCGTCGCCACCGGTCGTGAACGATCGGTGATCCACTCGCTCCACGAGCCGGGAAACAGCCGCGGCAGCGGCATCCCGGCGTGGGCCATCGCCAGCAGGTCGTGGCACGCCGTCACCCCAGAGCCACAGTAGGCGATCGCTCGGGTCGGGTCGGCCGCGCCGAGCAGGTCACCAAACCGCGTCGCGAGCTCCGACGCAGACTTGAACCGAGCCTCCGCCCCCAGGTTGTCCATGCACGGCGCACTGCGGGCGCCGGGGATGTGCCCCGCGACGGGATCGGTCGACTCGTTCTCACCGCGAAACCGCGGCGCCGAGCGTGCATCGAGCAGCACGACGCTCGCGTCGGCGAGGCCGTCGTGCACGTGCGCGGCCGAGACGACACCCACCGTCGAGGGGCTGGGGACGAACGTCGTGGTGGTCGTGGCCCCTTGACCCGGCGCCAGTGCGTGCCCTGCCGCAACCCAGGCCGGCAGCCCGCCATCGAGGACGGCGACCGCTTCGTGCCCGACCCAGCGCATCATCCACCACAGGCGAGCGGCGAAGATGCCCCCACGGTCGTCGAACGCCACGACCTGGGTGCCACCGTCGATACCCAGGCGCCCCAACGTCGCGACGAACGCCTCGCGGGTGGGCAAGGGATGACGCCCGGTGGTGCCCGGTACGATGGGCCCCGACAGATCGGCGTCGAGGTCGACATGGGCTGCGCCCGGAATGGTCGCCGCCGCATGGGTGCGCCGTCCCTCATCCGGGTCGGCCAGCACGAACCGACAGTCGAGCACGCGCCAGTCGTCTCGCTCGAAGTGCTCATGAAGTGTTGCGACATCGATGAGAGTACGGTGTGTCATGCGCGGGCCTGCTCAGTGGGTCTTGCGTTGCGAGCCTTCGACCAGCGCGGCCACCCGCTCGGCCTCGAGGGCCAGGTCGGCTCCAGTGGTGTTGCCGATGGCGATCACATCGACCTCGGGCGCGGTCTTGTCGAACAACGGCGGAAACGCCCCGTTGGCCGCGTACGCCTCGCGAACACGATCGTACAGCCCATGGTCGAACATCTCGCGGAACTCGTCGCCATCCATGAACGTGTCGGCGTACAGGAACGAGTAGCCACCAACCTCACGGGTGAAGTGCTCCATGGCGCGCATCGCCACCGAAGCGTTGTACTCCTCGCCGCGCTTGACCGCCGCCGGCACGCCGTACACCCCCAGATCATTATACATGCCGTAGTTGGTCCCGGGGACCATCGTCTCCGGTCTCGGGCGCCGAAGCTGGCCCGAGTCCTCACCATGATCGAAGATGGCACACGGGTAGACGAGCACGGGGTAGATATCGAACAAGTGCTCCGAAAGCTCGATGGCGCGCTCGAGCGAGGTCAGCGGCAGCACGATGTCCTGGAACACCTGCTTGGTGAACGTCAGCTCGCGGATCGCCGGAGTGGTGGTGAGCTTGAGAAGCTGGATTCGCGGCGGGCACATCCATCCCACCACCAAGCGAAACACGGGATGGTTGCCGAACGGGATCATGTCGCGCAACGTCCAGAAGATCGCGCGATCGTGACGGTGCAGGTAGTGGCGAAGCGGGATGTACTCTTCGCCGTCGCCCCGCTCCAAGAAGCTCTCGATGTGCTTGAAGTACCAGGGCTTGTACCAGCGCCCCACCGGGTTGATCTTCGCCCGTTGTTGCGGCGTGGTGGGAGTGGCGAAATCTCCCGACATCACCACCGCCTGCTCCTTGGAGAAGACCGTTGCCTCGACGAAATCGGGGCGCTGCTCGCCCATGGACAGCTCGCGAATGCGGCTGCAGTACTCGGCCTGCGAATGCAGCGCTTCGTAGCGCACGCGAACGTGCGACTGAATCGGCATGATCTGGATCTCGAGACCCACGAGCAGCCCCAGGGTTCCGTGGGACCACGGCAAGGCTCGGAACAGGTCGGAGTTGTCGTCGGCGGTGGCCCGCACGCGTCGACCATCGCCGACCACCATCTCGTAGGCGACCACCGTCTCCTGGTAGAGACCGACCTTGTGCGAGTGGGTCGTCATCCCCACCGCCATCGCAAGGCCTCCCACGGTGGCGTCCTCCACCTCGAGGGTCACCGCGAGCATGAAGCCCTGCTTCTCGAGCGCGCGGGTGACCTCCCCGACCGTGGCCAGAGGCTCCACGGTGATGGTGCGCTTGTCCGTGTCGATGGCGAGGATCGAGCGGAGGTTGCCCAGGCGAATGCGGTGCAACACCGTCTTGTCGACGAAGCGGGTCGACAGCCCCACCCACGCGGCGCGATCGGTGCACATGGGCTTGCGATCGGCCGCAGACTGCTCGCCCCAGCGGCGGACCTGCGCCTGGATAGCCTCGACCCGGGCGTCGTGATCCTCGGGTGACGCCAGCTTGCGCTGCACCCACTGGCGCAGGCGGTAGCCGGCCCCGAACACCGCGCTCGCGGGCAGACAAAAGCCCACGATCACCGCCACGCGGTGCCGTGTGAGCAGGTCCGCGAGGCGAGCGTCCAACGAGCGCAACAGCGACGGCATCCGTCGCAGTCTACACCGTCACTTGGCCGCGACGATGTAGACCAACCAGGACTCCTGGTTTTCTTCCTTCTCGGTCGGGTAGTACTCGCCCGTGCCGTCGCCGTCCTTGTCGGTGGCTTCCCAGTAGATCCGAACTCCGGCAAAGCCCACGCCGTACAGCAGCTCGCGCAGCTCGGGGATGCTCCACAGGCGCCAGTCGTACGTGAACGCTTTTTCGATCCGAGAGCCGTCGGGCAGCTCGAAGTGAATGTGGCACAGCGTCTCGTGGGTGATCGGATTGAACTCCGCCTGCTCCCACACGTACGTAAAATCGGGGATCTTGCCGTCCGGATCCTCGGTGACCCGATCGTCGACCACATGCTCGATCGCCTCGGTTCCTCCGTACAGCTCGGTGATGAACACACCGTCGTCGGCGAGCTGCTCGTAGACCACCTCGAAGTAGCGTCGAAGCTCTTCGCGGGTCTTGAACACGCCATAGCTGAAGTTCATCGCGCAGGTGATGTCGGCCCGCTTGCCGCCGCCGGCCAGCACGTCGTCTTCGCGCAGCTCCACGCGAGGGCGAGCGGCCTTGGGGATCGCGGCGACGTTGTTGTCGCGCGCCCACGCCAGCGTGGGGCCGTCGAGATCGACCCCGATCGCATACCGCCCCTTGTCGCTATCGACCCAGCTGGCGCTGAGCAGCGCGGTGCCGCAAAAGTCCTCCCGCAGGACCATCGGTTCACGCCCTCGTAGCTCGCGGTACCGGTCCGAGAAGAACTCGATATCGGCCTCGGGGCTCTGCACCGACAGCTGGTACAGGATGTGGCGGTCCATGGTCTCGGCCTGGGTCTTCTTGCCCTTGCCTTTTCCCTTGCCCTTGCCGGCCTTCTTCTTGGCGGCCTTGGCCTCCGCCTTCGCTGCTGCAGCTTGTTGCTTCTTCTGTGCTGCTGCCTGCTTCTTCTGTGCTGCTGCCGCCTTCTTCTTCTCTGCTGCCGCCTGCTTCTTCTGTGCTGCTGCTTGCTTCTTCGCTGCTACGGCTTCCTCGTTGGCCGCACTCTTCTTCTTCGCGGCACTTTCGTTCGCAGACCCCTTGCGGTTTGCCGTGGCCTTCTTCTTCGCTGCTGCGCCCTTGCCCTCGGCGGAAGCCTTCTTCTTCGCTGCTGCGCCCTTGCCCTTCGCTGCACTCTTGCCTTCGGCGGAAGCCTTCTTCTTCGCTGCTGCGCCCTTGCCTTCGGTGGAAGCCTTCTTCGCTGCGGCGCCCTTGCCCTTCGCTGCACTCTTGCCTTCGGCGGAAGCCTTCTTCTTCGCGGCGCCCTGCTTCTTCGCGGCGCCCTGCTTCTTCGCTGCAGCCTTCTTCTTTGCGGCGCCCTTCTTCTTCGCTGCGCCCTTCTTCGCTGCGCCCTTCTTCGCTGCGCCCTTCTTCGCTGCGCCCTTCTTC
>JAHZJA010001172.1 GCA_022601155.1 Deltaproteobacteria bacterium
ACGTCGATCCGCGAGGAACAGTCGCCGCGGGTTCTGGACCTTCGCATGCGATGCCTCGGGCGTGCGACGCAAGACCTCCAGGCGGTGGTCGACCTCCTGGAGGATGCCGACGCTGCCGTGGTCGACAAAGCGGCCCAGCTGGCGGCCACCCTGCCTCCCCTGTCGTGGTGCGAGGACATCGAGTCCCTCGAGGCCACGGTGGAGCCGCCGCAACCCGAAGACGCGAACGCGGTCGACACGGCTCGGCACCATCTCGCTCGTGCCAAGAGTCTGCGGACGACGCAGCGCGACGAGCCCGCCAGCGCGGCGGTGACGGCAGCGGCGGCCGCCCTCGAAGGCGTGAGCTACGGGCCGGTGAACACCGAGCTCATGCTCGAGCGAGGCCGCGTCCACACGAGCCTCACGGAGTACGACGCGGCCAAAGACGCGCTGCACGAGGCGCTCGCGCTCGCCTTGCAGTGGAACCAGCGGAGTCTGGCCGCCGAAGCTGCCGTCCGGTTGGTCCACTTGGTGGGACATCTACAGCTGCACCCCGAGGCAGTGGCCTCGCTCGAGCCGGTGGCGCTGGGTCTGGCCCAAGGCGACGTCCACGCAGAGATCACCGCGCGGATGTTCATCGTCGAGATTCATGAGCAGGATCAGTGGGACGAGGCGGAGCAAGAATATCGGCGGTTGCTCGCGGTGGCGGAAGCCACACCGGACATCCAGCCCCTGCTGGTCTCCAGGATACGAGACTCACTCGCGTATGCCTGCTTGAGCACCGGCAAGTATGCGGAGGCAGAGGCGGAGTATCGATCGGTACTCGCCCTCGCTGAACAGGTACAGGGGTCAGATCATCCAAAGGTCGCGAGGATCCGAGGCCGCCTTGGAGACGCCCTGACGCTCCAGGGCAAGCTCGAGGAGGCCGAGGCGGAGCTGTCCCGGGCGCTCGTCGTCGTGGAGAGGGCCCTTGGCGCCGACCACCTCGATGTCGCCGTCGTCCACATGCAGCGTGGGATCGTGCTCCATACTCAGGGCCGATTCGAGGCAGCCGAAGCCGAATATCTGACGTGCATGCCAACGATGCTCCGGGTTCTCGGGCCCAAGCATCCCAACATCGCCTCCGCTCGGCACAACCTCGCCAACACCCTCGGGGGGCTGGGGCGGCACGCGGAGGCAGAAGCGGAACACCGGGCGGGCCTGGCCGTGAGACTCGAAGCGTTCGGCCCCGATCATCTCCAGGTCGCCTACTCGAGGAGCGACCTGGCCCAAGCGCTCGAGAGACAAGGCAAGCTCGACGAAGCAGTGGCCGAGGCTCGGGCCGCGGTCGCGGTGCTCGAACGCACGGTGTCCCCCGGGCACCCCAACATCGCCTCCATCAGGGAGAACCTCGCCCGGATGCTACGGGCACAGGGCAAGGACGAACAGGCGGATGAAGTGATCGAAGGCCCCTCAGCGCCTTGAACCCGGGATCCGCGAGGGCGTGATGCCGTACATGCGGTCCTGCCCCCGAGCGCCCGAGACGACGCAATCTACGCGGCGACGGGGATGTCGGTGCCCCGCGAGCAACGCGGGTCGTGACGACGACGCTGCTCGCCGAGAAACGCGAGGACCCCACCCACTCGACGCTCACTCGCGCTCGGACACGAACGAGCGCAGGAGCTCGTCGCGGCACTCGGCCCCGTCTGCACCACGACGACGACCCACGATCTCCTCGAGGCGCACTCGGGCGGGATCCCATCCGGAGGTTGGCAGCAGCAGCGTCGCCCGCTCCGAAAGCACGAACCCCGACCGATCCGCGAAGACCCGCCGGTGTGGCCACGATGGCCGAGAGCACCTCCGTCTGGGGCAGCTCGAGCTTGGGCCTCCGCGCCTTCCCTTGCCGAGCCTACGACGAGGGCCAGCGGCCAAATTTGGGGCATTTGTCGCCCGCAGCGTGGAACTTTTTTCGCTCCACGTGCGTAGGTGAACCGCAGACCCATCGATGCCCCGACGCCGCCGCCATCTTTGCACCATGCTGGAAATCCCCTCCGACCACGGCGTACCCGCGCCTCGGTCGGCGACGACCCTCGTCGGTCATGCATCGTTGCCCGAACCCAGGTCGTTGCGGATGTCCCCCGAGACCGCGGCCCCATGGACCGAGGAGATCTACGTCAGCCCCTCGGGTCGCATCTTCTTGCCCCGTGGCTTCGACGTGGAGCACGGGCGAACCCGCACGGCGACTCGTCGCTCGGCTTGCCGTCGACCCGACCCGGCCCGGCCCGAGCCTCGCCGGGGGCACGTCGCCGCCGAAGGGGCTCCGATCCGTCGCCGAGTCGTGACGCGCGAATCCTGGGTGCTTCCCGAGATCTTCGCGGCCGACTGACGCGGGGGAGGTCGTGGACCCCCCTCGCACCGTTGCCCTGCTGCAACTGCCGGACCTGATTGTCCACATCGACCACGCCTAGCGCAGTGCACGGAACAGGTCTCCTCGTCCCCGAGCAAGCCCCCGACCCGCCCCCTGCCCTCGCTCATGGCTGGCTCGCCGAACGCAGCTCGTCGAGCGTCATGCCCCACGCGTCTTCGGCCTCGGCAAGCAGTCGCCCGGCCGGCTCATCGAGGCTACGCATGGACCATTGCCGAATGTCGCCGTCCCAGTTGCCGGTCACCAGCCACCGACCACTGCCATCGAAGGCCAGCGCAGAGACCCG
>JAHZJA010001173.1 GCA_022601155.1 Deltaproteobacteria bacterium
CGACGTTGCCGAGGGTGAACGGTCGATCGATCCGGCGACCGTCGGGCTCCATCGCATGGAGCTCCTCGGACACGGTGAGGGCAGGCCCATCCCGCTCGGCATCGATGGCTTGGGTGAAGCGATCCAGCAGGATGCGTCGCGCGGCGGCAATCCCCGAGTTGGGTGCGTCGGCGGACAGCGTGTGACGAGTATGGAGGGCGGTGAGGGCGGCCAGGTCGTCGCCCATGCGCTGCGATTGGATCGCCTCCAACGCCTTCGCCACGGCGGCGGGCGGTGGCGTCTCGGGGATGATCGAGGGCGCAACCGGGGCCTGCGCGGCGGGGGGCGCAGCCGGGGTGGCTTCGGCCGCAGTGACGGGGCCAGGACCGGGGCTGCGGCACCCGAGCAGGACGAGCGATGTCAGCAAGATGCCGGGGGTCACGCACGATCGACGTGGCATGCGGCATGGTAGCCCAGACGCAAGGAGCCCCAGGCCTCCATGCCGGCCGTCACGAGGACGAAACGACGGGTGGCCCGGGGCTACGGGACGAAACCCGGTCCCGACCGCGCCACAGTGGACGCGGTCAGCAGAGTCGGATCAGTGGGCGCGCGCCGACTTGGCGCCACCGATCGAGGGAGGTGCGGTCGCCTCGGCCTCGGCCTCGGCCTCCATCAGTGCCTCCGCGTCGACCTCCTCGATGGGGACCGGCGTGGGGGCGGGTCCGATGTCGGGCCCGTCGTTGTCCTCGCAGCACGGTCCACCGTTGAGGTAGGTGTCCATCACGCTCTTGCGGTGCGGCAAGAACGAGTCCTTGAGGGCGTTGGAGATGACGAAGCACTGGACGTCTCCGTCGCCGCAGTTCTCCTGCGAGAACTCCGAGGTGTGGACGAAGCCCAGCGACTGCGGCGCGCTCACCCCGTTGCCGAGGTTGTTGTTGGCGCCGAAGTTGCTCAACTGGTGGCAGCCCATGCAGGCACCCGCGAAGACGGCCCGGCGGGCGATGTCGGTGGGCGTCAGCGTGCTCGACGGATCGTTGGCCAGGATCTCCGCCTGGATGGCGGCCGTCAGCGACAAGGGGCCAATGGAGCCGTTGGCCAGATGGTCGTCGTACTCGTTGGCGAACCCGGTCGGGCTCTCCGCCGCCAAGCACTCGGGCGGCACATCCACGGCCATCAGGTTGGGGTTGTCGTTCATCAGGTTGCCGACCGTGTTGACGATGCCCTTTTGGCACGTCGTGTTGGTCGGCAGCGTGTTGGTGTCGTCCCACAGCTCCCCGAACGGGTTGGCTGCGACCGCGACCTCGACGAAGCGAAGCAAGCCGGACGGGCCGGGGACCGGAATGGCTCCGCCCTGGGCTCCGAACACGCCTTCCTTCGGATCGATGGGCTCGACCTTGATGTCGGGTTTGACGGCGATCGCCTTGAACTCGCGCAGCGTCCACGGACCCTGGTCGAAGTTGTTGGTCCGGACCTGCCCGGTGCCAAAGGTGAACGCTTGCTGGCGCACGAACGGCGGGAAGCCGGCCGCGAGTAGATCGGGATGGCCGTCGAGGAACGCCATCTCCAGCTCCTCGCCACGGACCACGGGATCGTCGATGTTGGTCAGGTTGGCCCAGAACTCCTGCACCGGAGCGCAGGCGTCGATTCCACACTCGGGGTTGGGGTTGGGAACCTGTGCCTCGAAGATGGTGAAGAACCGACCCGGTCCGATGGGGACGCTGTTGGCGAGCACCAGTCGTGCTTCACCACAGTTCGAGCCGTCCTGCGGCGCGAGGTCGAATCGGTTGACCGCGGCGATCGGGAACCACTCGGTGACGTTGCCGATCTGCCCGCCCTCGGCGCGAGGGCACTGAAGCGGGTAGCCGTTGATGCCCGGGCCCCCCGTGAACGCGACGTCGTCGTCGCAGTGCTGGCCCATGCCGAGGCCGGGCGCCGTGTTGTAGATGTCGATCAGCTGGTCGTGCTCGACCGGCGGATTGGAGACCAGGCCGGAGTTGGTCGACATCGCGGTGAGGACGGCCGGCATGGTGAAGGCCGACAGCGCGACCTCGTGGGTCTCGAACAGCGAGCGGCGCTCGTTGACGTTGAAGATCTGGTCGGGCTCGCAGATCGGACCACCATCGTCGCCACCGCTGAGCGTCACGTTGGTGGTGTAGGTGGCACGAAACTGGGCGTCGTCGTCTGCGGCTTGGCAAGCGACCATGGCGAGGGATGCAGCTGCAAAAGCAAGGGGAAATCGAACGGTCCGATGCATGTGGGGTTGTCCTGTTCTTTTGTTCAGAGGTTGGAGGGAAATCGAGACTGCACCCGGCCATCAGACGAAGCGGTAGCGAATCGCAGGACGGCTGGCCCAATGCAGGTCGACACGCCCATTGAAGAGCAAGATCCGGTTCAAAGGCGCGCATTGAGTATCAGGAACCCCCTCAATTTCATGGTAAATCTCACAGAATTCCGTGCGATAGCGCATCATTTTCAGGGGCGCTGGACCCCAGGCCCCCGGGGGGAACTGACACCGAACAATGTAAATGACCCATAGTCATTGTGCCCGTGTTCACGGAATTGTGCGATATCGAGCAGTTGACGAACGGGTGGTTCATGACAAGTGACATGGCCGGAGTGGGGCATTGTTGTCGCTCGTAGTGAGAAGATCTCCGGCCGCGGGCGCGCGCTATACCTGGCCGCGATGACCGATTCCCACGCGTTCGTGGCCGGAGCAACGGGCTACACGGGCCAAGCCGTGGTCGAGGTCTTGCGAGGGCGCGGGGTGAAGACCACCGCTCACGTTCGGCCCGACTCCAGCCGCCGCGAGCAATGGACCGAACGTTGGGAGGCGCTGGGGGCCGACGTCGACACCACCGCGTGGGACGTCGATGCGCTCACCCGGACATTCGCCGCGAAGTCACCCACGCTCGTGTTCGCACTCCTGGGCACGACCCGATCTCGGGCTCAGGACGAAGGGCGTGATGCGGTCGAGGGCTACGAGACGATCGATTTCGGCCTGACGATGATGCTGCGCCGAGCCGCGCAGGCGTGCGCAACGAATCCGCGCTTCGTCTACTTGTCGGCGGCGGGGCTGCGGGAGGACACCCGCAATCCTTATATGGCCGTGCGCGCCCGGGTGGAGGCAGCGCTGCGCGAGGGCACGCTGCCGTACACCATTGCGCGGCCGTCGTTCATCACCGGGCCCAACCGCGAGCAGAGCCGACCGCTGGAGCGGCTGGGCGCGAGCGTGGCCGACACGGCGCTGTCGTTCGCGGGGATGCTCGGTGGTCGACGGCTGCGGGATCGGTACCAGTCGATGGACAACACGACGCTGGCGCGTGGCCTGGTCGACGTCGCTCTGGACCCCGACGGCGCCGGCCGGATCGTCGAGGGCGAGGAGCTGCGCTCGCGGGCAGGCACCGCGTAGCCTCTATCCCTGGGGGTCGGTGGTCAGCAGCTGCTCGATCGACCGTCGTTGCGGGTCGAAGGTGGCGTCGGTTCGTCGAAACCACCCGCCCGCCGTGCTCGCGTGCTCGCGGCTGACGGCGGGTAGGCTGGAGGCGAGTGCCCGCGCGAGCGCGAGGTGAATCCGGCCGCCGATCGGTGGGGCGATGGTGGCCTCCCAATGGTTGCGCTCGATGAGCTCGACGCCTTCGGTGGCGGGGGCGAGGGCCGCCGCAGGGCGGCCGATCGACAACAGCAGCTCGGCTCGCTCGGCGAGATGCTCGACGAGGCCGGGACGGCCTGCGCTGACCGTGCGCGCGGCGTCCATGGCCGCTTCGCTCTGCGCCGCGGCTTGGTCGTGGCGTCCCAGCTGCGCCAGCGCTCGTGCTCGCACCAGGCCCACCTCGGATTCCACGCCTTCCGTGTTGGGTAGCGGTGCGATGCGGGCGAGGGCGAGATCGGTGAGGGCGAGGGCCCCGGCCGGGTCGTTGCCTGCGAGCCGCGCGCGGGCCAGCCAACCGACTGTGCTGGCATGCCCCGCTGGATTGGGCTCGAGCGATGCCGCTGCGATCGAAAGCTCCACCTCGGCTTCGACCCAGCGGTCTTGCGCCACGAGGCAAGCTCCGAGCACCGAGCGAGCGATGGCCACCCTGGGGTTGCCAGGGGCGCTGCGGCGCAATTGCTGGAGGGTGTCACGGAGCATGGGGACCGCGTGGTCGCAGCGTCCGTTGCTCATGGTTGCCATGGCCAGGTGCATCTGTGCGGTGAGGAGGCGAGCGTCGCCCGGCGGGAGCGTGGTGCGGAGGATCTCGTGGGCCTCGGCGTAGTACGTCTGAGCCGCGGGGTCGTCCCCGAGCTGGTCCAGCGACACGCCAATGCTCGACAGCATGCGCGCGGCATTGGCGTTGGTGCGGCCGAACGTGATGGAGTAGATGTCGAGCGCTTCCTCGAAGTACTGCAGCGCCTCCTCGTGGCGATGGAGCTGACCGAGGCTGGCGCCCACGTTCTCGGCCGTGCGGGCGGTGTCGGGATGCCGAGGCCCGAGCGCGGCAGTTCGAATGCGATGGGCTTGCTGGGTGAGGGTGAGCGACTCTTCCAGCTTGCCGCCGAATCGAAGGATGATGGCGAGGTTTTGTTGCGCCGCGGCCAGTCGGGGGTGGCCGGGTCCCCATGCCTCGATGGCCAGCGCCAGGGCCTCGCGGGCATGCGGCTCCGCAGCGGCTCGATCGCCGCTCTCGATGGCCAGCTGAGCCATCGAGGAAGCGAGCGAGGAGCGCTCGTCTGGCCCGGACCCGGCCCGTCGGGTGAGCAGCTGTGCGTAGGGGGCCCACGCTTCGGCCTCGGCGATGTGCCCGTGTGATGCCGACAACCCGACCAGGCTGCGTGAGGCCGCGGCTGCCGTGAGATCATCGCCGTGTTCCAGGGCCAACCAATAGGCGCGCTCGTAGGATCGCGCGGCCGCGTCGGGCTCATCGAGGCGTTCGAGCGCCAGACCGAGGGTGACCCGAGCCGAGGCCTCGATGAATGGAGTGCCGTCGGCCTGCGCTTGGGCGATGAGCGCTTCGAGGCCGGGGCGTGCCTCGGCGACCCGTCCCACGTCGACCAGACCACGCTCGTACGCCAGCGCGCGCGAGCTGTGGGCGTGGGCCGGATCGTGGTGGGCCGTCTGCCGTGGGTCGAGGCATGTCTGCAGCGGGGGGAGGCTGCCGACGGCGGACGCGGCTCCGAACACGCGGTCGCGGTCGGGGTGCTCGAATACGTCGAGCATCGCGTCGACGCGAGCGAGACGAGCATCGAGGCACGACTGTTGGACTCGGTGCTCGGCGGCGGGCAGGGTGGCGTCGATGCGAGCGGCGCGGCACTGCTGCGTTGCGAGCTGGCTCCACGCGTCGGCATAGGTGTCGGTCTGGGTCTGCAGACGTTGCCAGCCATCGGCAGCCATGGGCAGCTGGGTGTCCGCGAAGGCAGCCGCGATGGTCGATCGTCGGCTCTCGTTCCACACCGGTGCCAGATCATCGGCCGCGTCATCGCAGCGGTGGGCCCGCTGCAGCGCGAACCCCCCGATACCGCCGGCCATGGCAATCACCACCGCCGCCGCGATACGTCGACGCCTTCGGGTTCGCGCCGGGTTGCGCGACAGGTCGGCGAGCAGCGCATCCATACTGGGATAGCGCCCGTCGGGCCGGCTCGCCATCCCCCGTCGCAACACGCGAGCGATCCAGCGCTCGTGTCCACCCACTTTGGCGGGGATGGGTGGTGGCCCATCGATCGCGGCGCGGGGTCGCTGCCCAAACACCACCTCCCACGCCGACAGACAGTAGGAGAACTGATCGGCACGGGCATCGAGCACGTCGCCGCGCCGCTGCTCGGGGGCCATGTACGCGGGCGTTCCCAGCCGCGTGCCGGCCTCGGTGAGCTTGGGGGTGCTGCCGCTGCTGGGCAGGTCGGGGATGGTGCGTCGCTGGTCGCTTCTCGGTCCGTGTGACGAGACCGGGGTCGCTGGGCTCGCGAGTCCGAAATCTGCCACGCGTACGCGACCGTCGCTGCCGATGAGGACGTTGGCCGGCTTGAAGTCGCGATGCACGATGCCCACCGCATGCGCGGCCGCGAGGCCACGGCCCGCTTGCAGGAGCAGGGGGAGGGCTGCCGCGAGTCGGTGGCTGACCACGCGGGGTGCCTCTTCGGTCCACGCCCGGAGGTCCCGACCCTCCACCAGCTCCATCGCCACGAAGCGCTGGTCTTGGGCCATGCCCACCTCGTGGATGGTGACCACGTTGGGGTGGTTGAGCTGCGCGAGCGCGCGAGCCTCTTGAGCCATCCGCTCGGTCGCCAGGTCGTCGGCTTCGGTGAGCTCGCGTCGGAGCACCTTGAGGGCGACGCTGCGGTCGAGATCGGGATCGTAGGCGTGGTACACGGTGCCCATGCCGCCCTTGCCCACCCGGTCCAACACCACGAACCGGCCGATGTAGATGGGGTCGGCTGCTGCGTCGGTCTCCGACAACGCCATCTTTCGCGCGATCGCGGCCATTTGAAGCCGGGTCTCCACCCCGCCCGAGGCCCGTGAAGCTGGCTTGGACTGGGCCAAGAGATCGTCGTCTGGGCGCGTCGATTCGAATGGCAGCGGCAGCACCACCGTCCATACGGGGCGAGGGCCGAACATTTGCCATGCATTGTGCTCGGCAGTGAGGGAGGGCAGCGCGCCGGTTGCACGACGCGCGAATCAGCGCCACCGCACGTTGTGGGATCGCGGGTGGAGCGGCGATCTTCGACCTCCTGACAGCCCTGGTGTTGGCCGTTCGCAGGGCTCGCGCTCTGGTCTGGACGCACTGCGGAGCGCGAGCCATCGTGGACCTTGGGGCGGCGGCTCGGGTTCATGCGTGGGTGCATGGTGGCTATGGGCTGATGCGCGTAGCTCCCCGGCGGCGGCGACCGTCTGGTGAGGCATGAATGCCTCGATTCGTCTCGCAGGGCCGATTGCCCTCGGTTGTTGCCTCTTGGCTGGGTGCGCCGTGGGTCTCGGCGCTCATCCGCTGACGCATGCCCAGGCCCAGGCCGTGCAGCCACGGCCGGCCCCGGACGTCGCGCAGACAGTCGAAGGCATGACCTCGCTGGTCGTTCGTGTGCCCATCGATGCCCCGCCCGAGCAGGTGTGGCAGCAGCTGGCCGTGCGTTACGGTGATGTCCATCAGTGGTCGGGCCCGATCGCCGACTCTGGGATGGAGGCGGGCCACACCGAGGGTCGAAGCGGAGCCGTACGCTCGTGCACCCTGGGTCCCGACAGCCCGATCGGCAAGGGGGAGACGTTCTCCGAGACGATTCTCCAGTGGGATCCCGCGCGGCGATTCTTTGCGGCCGGGGTGGACGATGGCTTCTACCCAATGCGCAAGGTGGTTCAGGAGTACTGGGTCGACGCAGGCCCGAACGGAGGGACGGTGGTGACGACCCAGTTTCACTTCGATCTGTCGTTTCCGATGGGGAAGGGCACCCGGCTGGTGTCACGTCTGCGACCGCAGGTGGTGACGAGCCTGCTGGGGCTCAAACATCTGGTGGAGCGGGGCGACGCCCAGCGGGCCCAGGACGCACAGTTCCTGCGCCGCACCTATCCCGCGGTCTACCGCGACAACGAGGTGGGATGAAGGCTCGTGCTGCATCGATTGCCTTCGCCCTGGCGGGGTGGGGCTGCGTGAGCCCGAGTGCGGTGCCCTTGGTCGTCGTCGTGCCGCAGGTGCATGGCAGCGTGGCCGCGACCTTCGTTCCCCTCGGCGCGAGGCTGCAGCAGGTCTTGGCCGATAGCTCCTCGCCACCGCCCATCGCACTGTCGGACGCACTTGGTCCGATCACCGTCGTCGAGCTGTGGGCAACGTGGTGCGGCCCGTGTCGCACAGCGCTGCCGGCCACGGCGGCGCTGGTGCAGGGTCATGCCGACGATGGGGTGCGATGGCTGCCGATCGGTCTGGACGACGACCCCGGAGCGATCCCCTCGTACTTCGAGGCGCTGGGCCTACCCGGTCCCGCGTATGTACCCGTCGATCGCGAGTCACTGCGTGTGGCCCTGCGCGTAGTGGAGCTGCCCTCGACCCTGATCGTGGATGACCAGGGACGCATCGTCGCGCGCCATGACGGGCTGACCCCGGGGGCGCAGCAGGCCCTTCGCGACCAGCTCCACTCGCAGATCGACGCGAGGAGGTAAGGTGATGGGGATGCGTGTGCGGTGGCCCGAGCTCGAGTTGGTGCTTGCGGTCGCGCGGGCGGGCAGTGCCACTGCGGCTGCGCGCGAGCTGGAGATCAGCCAGTCGACGGTCTCGCGTCGGCTGGCCGATGTCGAGCAGCGGCTGGGCGTGCGGCTGTTCGACCGCAAGGCCCACCGCTTGCTGCCGACCGTCGAGGGGGCCGAGCTGGTCGCCGCGGCGGAGGGGATGGAGGGCAACGTGCAAGCGGTGCTGCGCCGGATCGTGGGACGCGAGGCGCGGCCGGATGGGCTGGTGCGGGTGACCGCAATCGCCCCGATCCACCGCATGTTGTTGCCCACCTATCGTGCGATCTTGGCGGAGCACGACAAGCTCGAGCTCACCCTCGATACCCGATACGAGCCGCTGCGCCTGCACCGAGGTGAGGCCGACATTGCGCTCCGCATCACGGCGGCGCCGCCCGAGGGGTTGTTCGGGCGCCGCGTGGCGCGGTTTGCCTATGGCCTCTACCGTGCCAGGGGTGCTCCGGTCTCGTCGTCGGTCATCGGCTATCCGCCGCCGCGTGGCGATATCTCCAACCGCGAGTGGATCGCGACGGCGGTCGCCGAGCCCCGGGTACGGCTGCGGATCGGCTGGGACGAGCTGCATGCCGATGCGGTGCACCACGGCCTTGGCATCGCGCAGGTCGCCTGCATGTTTGGTGACCTCGACCCGGGGATCGAGCGCGTCCCGGGGGCTCCGGTCGAGTGGGGCGACTCGCTGTGGGCGCTGACCCATGAGTCGCTGCGGGACAGCGCTCGGATCCGAGTCGTGCTCGACGCAATGCTCGAGGCCCTGGACGCGCTGCGTCCGTTGATCGAGGGCGAGCGGGCAGCCGCGTCGCCGTCGCCCATCACTGATCGGCGGAGCGGCGCCACCCCGCGCTGATGACGATGACGACGCCCCAGGCTCCGAGCCCGGCGATGCCCAGCCACATCATCGGCGGAAGGCCGCGCAGCGGGTTGCGTAGAGGCGCGGGCGGGGGAGGTGGTGCGGTCGCGGTTGGGGCATTGTCGAAGTGGGCAGGGGTCAGCGCGCACTCGGCCTTGTCGGGGAACCAACGATTGAGATCCGCGCGGCGGCCCAGCTCGGTGCCGTGTCCGGAGTTCACCATCGCCTTGTAGAAGGGATCGGCGGCTTCGGGGTCGTGGTTCTTGAGCCAGTTGCCGGCCATGCACGACAGTCGGACCTTGGTCTCGTCGCCGTCGGGCAGCAGGGCGGTTGCTTCGCTGACCAGGTAGGCCGCCTGGTAGCGGTAGTGAAAGCGACGCTGCGGATAGGGGGCATGGGCCTCCACCCGGCGTCGCTCTTCGTCACTGGGCTGGGTCAGCACTCCGCGTAGCTGCATCCGCGGCGCCAGCACGCCGGCCAGACTCATCGATCCACCCCAAACCCGGAAGTCGGGGGCCATCTCGGTCGCGACCAGATCGAGGCCGTGGGTGCGCATCAGCACCGCGGCTTCCCACAGTGCACGGGCGCGCACCCGCTTGGAGGCGGTGGGGTCGCGCCCCATCGCTTGCAGGCGCAGCAACGCGCGAGCTTGCCCCGCCTGTTCCTCGGGCATCAGCGCTTGGGCCTCGCGCCAGCGTCCGTCCCGGGCCAACCGACGCGCAAGCACGGACCGAAGTCGTTCGCGCACGGAGCTGCTCTCCCAGAATCCATCGGTGACGACAGGGCGGACGTCGGGCGGGGCTGGAGGTGCTCGAAGGTACTGGTCGAGTTCGTCGATCGTCAGCACGCGCTCGGCAACGTAGGCGGCGTCCATCCATTGGTGCCCCCGGGCGAAAGCATCGAGTGCCTCGACGAACTGTTCCTCGCGCAGGCGAATCACGCCCAGCTCGGCCCACAGCTCGCGGGCAGCGTCGGTGTCGTGGGTGAACGGGGTGTCGAAGCCCCATCGCCCCGAGTGAAACCGGCCCACGTCGGCGGGCATCGCCGTGGCCAGGTGCTCGAGGATCGAGCGGCCGCGCTCGATCTTGCCTGCGCGCAGGTACAGCTTGGCCTGCAGCCACTGCGCGATGAGGCCCGGGCGAGCATGGGCGAGCCACCGCTCCGCCTGCACCATGTCGTTGGTTCTGTAGGCGAGCCAGGCCAGGTGTGCGGCATCGTCGATGAGCTGCGGTCCACCCACCTGGACCGCCTCGAGCCATCGCTGGGTCAGCGCGCGGGTGCGGTCGGATGTGGCGCGATGGAGGGAGGCGACGCGGCGGGTCACGAGCCGCTGCAGCACGGGGTCGGTGGCCGCAGCGAGCAAGCGCTCGGGGTGGTCAGGGTCGAGGTAGTCATCGGCGACCTCCCGCAGCGATGCGGCGGCGCCGAGGTCTCCCGTAGACAGCTGAGTACGGTACAGGTCGACGGCCCGTCGATCACGACCCGCTGCACGTGCGACCCAGGCCTCCCACCCGTAGCTTGCCGCCGCGAGGCCGGCCGAGTCGACGAAGCCGTCGTTGACGAGGTCTCGCACGCGGCGGAATCGTGGGGCGAGTCGGTCGTACCGATCGTCGGGGAGCGACATCCGGGCGAGCATGTACGCGGCCCACACCGAGCGGTAGTGCCGCTGGGCGGCGGGCAGCGCCAGCACCTGCTCGAATCCAGCCCAGGCTCGATCGTGGTCGCCTTGGTGGTACGCCGCGGCGGCCAGCAGGTAGCGACGGAACTCCTCGGGGAGCGCGGCGATCGCCTCTGGATCGGGGACCGAGGCTGGGTGCTCGAAGCTCGCTCGGAACTCTCGGTAGGCGGTCAGGTGCCGTTGTCGGTCGGCCGGGTGGTCTCCACGGGTGAGCAGCGCGGCCCGAAGATCGACGAGCCCGGCCTCCAGGGTGGTCTGACTGACGGCCGTCC
>JAHZJA010001174.1 GCA_022601155.1 Deltaproteobacteria bacterium
CCGACCGCTGTGGCAGTGTTTTCGCTCCTCGACGCATGACCCGATGCGCCTTCGAAGCGCAGCCTCGCCAGGGAGCTGCCGCTGACGGCGTTGTGGCCCGTGGAAAACCGCCAAAGTCGAGCCTAGAGACCGCCCCCAAAACACGCGAACCGCAGGATCCCATGCGCCAGTGGAGGCCTGGGCCACCCGTGGTGGAGTCCCGCCGCGCTCGCGGTGCGCCCAGCACGACTTTCGCCGAGGGTGAGCGTCAGCCCAGGATGTTCTTCTTGTTGTGAAACAAGGGATCGCCCAAGCGGCAGACGCCCTTGCCTTCGAATTTCACGTCGAACGAGTACATCATGAACTCGGCGACGTCGCGGTTGACCCCGCTGACGACGCCGCCGACCGTGCCCGGCTCGTCGCCCGTGGTCTTGCTGTACTTGGCCCCCTTGACCATCGGCATCTCGCCATCGCAGCAGACCGTGGGGGGCCCCTTCGAGGTGTCCGAAGCCTGGCCCGTGTTGGGGTAGGGGATCGGCACGGGCCCGCCTGGCGTCGGGGTCTTGCACACGTCGGGGAACACCAGGCTCATGCCCCCGCTGCCCTTGTGTACGATGCCGCGGCTGTTGGCGAAGGTATCTTGTCCCATCGGTGGTCGTCCTCTCGATGCGTGCGGGCTACGGATTCGACCACGCCTCGCCGTCGATCGCCTGTAAGCATACGTCGACTTGCTCGACGCGCAGCAGCTTCTTGTCGACGGGCACGGCCGCGCGCCAGGTGAGCAGCACCCGCTCGTCGGTGGGCTCGAGCACCACGGTATCGAGCCGCAGCGGAGGGCGCACGTCGGAGCCTGCGATCGTGACCGTGGCTTCCAGTTCACAGCTCGGCAGCGCGAAATGCTGGGTCCCGCTGGGGTGAAAGCCCAGCACGGCCACGCGTTCACCGCCCTGCAGCCCGTCGAGAATCGTGAGCGCCGGAGGGGCGATGTTGAAGAACCGCGGATCGAAGTCCTTGGGTAAAAAGGGCGCCCGCGTCTTGTGCCACAGCTCGTCGTAGGTCCCGCCGAAGCTCACGCGCGGCTGCCACGGCGGCGCGACCGGTCCGAAGCCCACGGGCGTGGGTCGCTGGCCCAGCGCTCGCAGAGGCTTGCGCGGGTCGTCGATGTTGGGCACCGGTTGTCCGAGCATTTCATCGATCGAGCGCTTGCCACGAAACCCCAGACCCACCGGATTGGTCGGCTCGGCCAGATACGTGGACTTGCTCGCATCGGGCACGTGGTGACCCCCGAAGGCCCGCTCGTAGCGCACGGGCATGCGGACGAACGGCTGCGCCTGGCTGGGGCGCACCCCTCCCACGCCCTCGGTCCAGTGACGATCGCCATGCACTTGCGCCTGGACTTGGCGATCACCGATTCCCACCGCGATGTCGAGCATGGTCACCGGTCGCTCTGCCAGCGCACATGCCTCGCCCACGACGACCACATCGGTCCCCGGCTTGGGCAGGTGCGCGTCGCAGGCCGCGGCGATGCTGGTCGTGTCGGGGTCCCCCCAGTACTCATCCGCGAGCACCAACGGACGCTGCAGCTCGGCCACGGTCGCCGACGAGCCAGTGGTGAACGTGCCCTTGACCACCACGACCAGCGTCTCGACGCCATCGAGATCGCACAGTGGGAACAGCTGGGCGACGAACGGAGAACGATTGCGAAGTTGAAGCACGGAGCCTGGGGATCTTGCCCCAAAAGCGGGGCCACGCGGGCACGATCTTGCCTCGATGACGAGAACGACTACGCTCCCCAGCCACCGTCGACGTCGAGCACCTGCCCGGTGACGTAGGCCGAAGCCTGGTCGAGCAGAAACGCCACCACGGGGGCGACGTCCATGGCCTCCCCCACGCGGCCCAACGGGACCTCGCGCGCGTAGGCGGCGTAGCCCTGGGGCCCGATGTCCGCGGTCATGTCGGTCCGCAGAAGACCGGGCGCCACGGCGTTGATCCGGATTCCCCGAGGGCCGAGCTCGTGGGCGAGGCTGCGCACCGCGCCCTCGAGTCCGGCCTTGCTCGCAGCATAGACAGCCCGTCCGGCGACGCCGCGGCGGGCGAGGTTGGAGCCGACCACGACGACCGAAGCCTGCTCGGCGAGCATGCCTTCACGGAGCAATTGTCGCAGCAGTCGCAGTGGCGCCTCGAGGTTGACCCGCAGTAGCTCGACCAGAGGATCACGCTCGTCGGCCGCGCCGCCGTCGAGCGAGCCGTGGTGGCTCACGCCCGCGCACAGCACCAGCCCCGCGAGCGCCTCGACGCCAATCTGGAGATCGGAGACCAACCCCGTCACGTGCTGGGGCTCGGCGAGATCCGCCCGCAGCAGTCGCAGCCGCTCCGAGGCCACCGTGGCCTCCAACGAGCGCGCCGCATCTTCGCGTGCGCGGTAGACCCCAACGACGTCGTCGCCCAAGCGGACGAGCAGCTGGCAGACGGCACGGCCGACGCCCCGAGACGCCCCGGTGACCAGTACGGTGCGGCTCACTTGCCCACGGCCTCCAGCTCGATCTCGTCGTCGGGAATGAAGGGGGGGCAGTCACAGCAAAACAGGGTCGCGCGCTCGTCGGTGTCGTTGCGGTAGCCGTGGGCCTGGCCGCGGGCCCACGCGGTGGGCTTGGCCAGCGCGACGGGTGTGCCCTGGTGGTGCAGGGTACCGGCCACCAACCACTCCAGCTCGCGCATCACTCGGTGATGGTGGGCGGGGATCTCGTTGCGCGCGGCGACGTGAAGCAGGTACAGGCCGGCCTCGCGTGTCTCGAGCAAGATGTCGACGTCGCCGAAGGCCGAGGGCTCGTGGCCGACGACGAAGTCTTCGCGGCACCGGGTGATGTGCACGGCCGCGGCCGCGGCTCGACCCTGTAGCGCACCGGGCTTGGCCAGACGCAGCTGCACCGTCTGCAGGATGGGGTGCACCCCGAACAACATCGCGGCCAGCTCTTCGGCGGCGTTCTCCAGCAGCCGATAGCGACGGAAGCGAAGCAGGGCGGTGACCTCGGTGGTGACCCGGTCGTAGTCGATGGTGTCGCTGATGCTGGCGCTGCGCCCTGCGGCGGACAGCTCCAGGCCCAGCCGCAGATCCAACCGCACGGGCTGCTCGCGCTCGCGCTCATGGGGGAGAACCCCGAGCACACACTCGAGCACGATGCCCTCGACCTCGATGGTGTCTCGTGCCACCGACTGTCAGCTATACCACCGCACTGCGCGACCGCGCGCCATGATGACGCAGCGTGGCGTTCTGGGACGTCATCGTGACCACGACCACGGCGGCGACGGCGAGCCAAACACCCGACACGGTGTGGGTTTGGACGTGGCACCGGCTGTGCTAGACCGCGAGTACGGACATGCGACGGGCCCGGTTGGGTCTTGGTGCTGAATCGCAACGACGACGCTGCGTCCAATGTCCCGCTCGGTGGTCACACCCGCCGTTCCTACCCTTGGAGCCCTTTTCATGCTCGAGAGACTGACCTTCCTTTCGCTTGCTGCCGTCCTTTGCGCGGCCCCGGCTTGCATCATTCAGGCCGACGACGACAACGCGTCGTCGGGCAACGACAGCGGAAACGCGACGGACAACGCGACCGGAAACGCGACGGACAACGCGACCGGAAACGCGACGGATAACGCGACCGGAAACGCGACGGACAACGCGACCGGAAACGCCACTGGTGCCAACGACAGCACGGGGGCGGACGACACGGCGGGCACCGCTGGCCCTAGCGGCTGCGGGTGGGGGTCGACCAACGATCCTCGGGTACCCGAGGGCTACATCTGCGGAGGCGAGGGCGACGACCCGGACGGCATGTTCGACTTGGATTGCCCCGACCAAACCCTCGAAGTGGGGGCCGAGTGCGGTGATGTCACGGGCGTGGGGTGCTGCGACGCCGACGGCAACGTGTGGTTTTGCGGCGCCAGCGGCGATGGCCAAGGGCTCGCGCTCGACGACTGCAGTGCCTGACCCGGAGGGTCTTCACTCCCGCACGATCACGGTCGTGCCGGGGCTGCCTTCATGGGCATGCACGCCGTGCCATCCCTCGGGGAGGTACGGCGTGGTCCATGAGAACAGCCATCGTGCATCGCTGGGGCCGAGATTGACGCAGCCATGGCTGCGCACGCGGCCGAAGCTGTTGTGCCAAAACGCGCCATGCAGCGCGTAGCTGCCTTCGAAGAACATCGCCCAGGGAACGTCCTGGATCGAGTAGTTGCCCTCGTTGACGGTCGGTCCGTCCATCGTGGACGACACGTGCTTGCTGCGGATGCGGTAGCGACCCGCCGGGGTGTCGAACGGCTCTTCGACGGTGCCCTTCTTCCCCGTGGAGACCAGCGTGACGTACACGGGGCGGTCGCCCTCGTAGGCGATCAGCATCTGCTTGCCGAGGCTGACGTCGATCCAGCCCTCCCACGGCTCGATGCCCTCGGGCAGTGGCTGCGGCTCGGCCAGCCGCAGGTCCTTCTTGCGGAGCAGGCTGCCGTCGACGGTCATCATATAGGCCTTGCCGTCGATCTCGATCTCCTCGGTGAGGTCGACGAAGGTGCGTCGCTCGAGACTGCCGGTGACGGTGAGCTTGCCGTCGGTGCCCAGCTCGTACTGCTTGGCCGACTTGACCATCGCGTAACCGAACGGAAAGCTGGCTTCGGTTCCCAGCTCGACGCCGTGGAAATCCTTGGTCTGGTACTGGTACGCGTGGCTGGTGTCGACGTAGCCGCCGCGCGACGTGTACCACCAGGTCTTGCCCGCATCGCGGACCTTGGTGCCGAGGCTGACGAAGAAGCCCTTCTCCAGCCACGGGGTCTCGGGGCTGAGCGGTAGCTTGACCGGAGGCGGAGGCTCGACCGCGGCGGGTGTCTCGACGGGCGCCTTGGCGACCGCAGCGGGGGCAGGTGGCGCTTCGGCCTTTGCCGGCGCAGGAGGCTTGGCGGCGGTCGCAGGCGTGTCGGGAGCAGGAGGCTCGGCGGTGGGATCGTCGGTCACCGACGGCAGAGCGTCGGCCGTGGGCTTGGCGTCCGCGGCAGGTTTGGGCTTGGTGTCGGCCTTGGCGTCCGCGGTCTTGGTGGGCGCGGGTGCGGCCGGCTTGGGAGCGGCGGTCGGCAATGGCTTGCCCTCGCGCTTGGCCTCCCGTACCGCGCGTCGCTCGTCGGCGATCTTCTGCTCCTCGGCGTTGGGGATCCTCCACCACATGGGGCTGTTCCAGCGCTTCACGTAGCCGTAGTCGTACGGGAGCGCTTGGTCCAAGCGTGGGGGCGTGGGGGGGCGCTGCATGTATGGGGGTCGCTTGGCGTCGACCACCAGGCCACGACCCACGCAGGCGAAGCCACCGGTCGGCAGGGCATGCCATCCCTTCGGGCAGCCGTCGGTTCCGACCTTGGCGGTGACCATCAGTCGCGTGCCCAGGCGCAAGTAGCCGAGCCGGCCCGAGTTGGCGCGGGGCTCGGCGTGCACCGCGACGACCTCGAACCCAGCCAGCGCGTGGACGACCAGCTCTTCGGCGGCGGGCGGGGGCACGACCGGCTCGAGCAGCCCGTAGTCCTCGGGTGGGATCGGGAACTCGGGAATCTCCAGCTCGGGCTCGATATCGGCGAGCGTTGGCTCCGCGGGGGCGGCAGCAGGAGTCTCGCTGGACGCGGGCTTGGGCGGGGCGACGGCAGCGGGGGCCGGCTCGGGCTGCACAGGCGCGGCGGTGGGGGCTGCGACGGGATCGGCGGATCCGGCCCCGGAATTCGCTGCACTGCGGTCGCAGCCCACGGCCAGCAGGCAGGCCAGTCCGATGGTGGCGACTTCGGTGCGCATTCGGCTCGTGCATAACGTACGCGGCCACCTCGGCGGAAGATTCCGACGAAATCCCGGCCGGGTCGCGCACCCGACGCACGATGGTCGCCGAGCGCTCACCACAGAGCGGACCTGCGTCGTCCGCGATGTATCGTGCCCCCGGCCCCATGCGACTGTTTCGCCATCCGGCTTGGCCCCACATCCGGGCGGTGTTGATCGGTCTGCACGTGCTGTCGCTGGCGGTCCTGTCGCTGCCCAACGCATCGGCCGTGCACGACCGTCGGCGGTGGCGAACCGCCAATGCGCAGGCCGACCTCGAGCAGTGGACCAAGCGGCTGCAGGGGTGGGGATTCGATACCGACAAGCGCCGTCTCGCGCAGTCCTTGTGGTCCATCGGCGGGGCGTATCTCACCGTGCAGCGGCCCATCGTCACGCCCTTCGCCTGGTACGCGCGGGTGTCGGGGTCGCGCCAGGGCTGGCACATGTTCGCCAGCCCCCAGCGACACCCCGCCGAGCTGCACGTGGAGATCGAGCGCGACGGAGCGTGGGTGCTCATCTATCGCCCGCACTCCGATGAGCACGCGTGGAACCGCGAGCAGTTCGAGCACAACCGCTTCCGCAAATTCCTCGGTCGCTTTGCACGGGGCTTCATCCAGTCGGACTACGAGCACACCGCCCGGTGGGTGGCGGCCCGAGCGGCGGCCGATCATCCCGCGGCCACCCAGGTTCGCGTTCGGCTGTATCGCTACCAGACGTTGCCCCCCGCCGCGGTCGTCTCGGGCGGCAAACCCAAGGGTCGCTATGAACGCGAGCGTGTGTTCGAGGCGGAGGCGTTGCGATGAGGCGCCTGTGGTCCGCGTGGGTGCGGCTGCTGTCGATCCGCGAGCTGGGCACGTCGCTGGCGTGGTTCCGCATCGCCGTGGGCGTGGTGATCCTCTACGCCTTGCTCTCGGTGATCGTCGCCGATCTGGTGGAGGTGATGTGGGTCGACGTGGAGCACGGCGGCATGCAGCCGCTGTCGACGTCGCACTGGCTCGCGGCGCTGCTGGGGGAGCGCACTCCGACGGTCGCGTGGACGCTGGTCGGCAGCGGACTGGCGCTGGGCGTCTTGCTCGCGCTGGGGATCGGCGGTCGCGTCACCGTGTTCGCGATGCTGCAGGTCTACTACGCGATCACCTCGGCCAAGTCGGTGTTCGCGGGCGGCTACGACACCATGGTCACCAACGCACTGTGGATCTTGGTGTTCGCCGACAGCACCGCGACGTGGTCGGTGGATTGCCGTCGGCGAACGGGCGCGTGGACCTCGGATCGCTTGGTACCCGCGTGGCCGCGCTACCTCATCATCCTGCAGCTGGTCACGATCTACGGCAACACGGGCATCTTCAAGCTCAGCCCAGTGTGGACGCCAGGGGGCGATCTGTCGGCGCTGTACTGGGTGTTCCAGGAGCCCACGTGGCGTCGCTTCGACATGGTGTGGACCGCCGACTGGTTTTGGTTGACCCAGCTGGCGACGAGCGTGACGTGGTGGTGGGAGGTGAGCGCGCCGTTGGTGTTGCTGGTGTACTACTTTCGCTACACCGCCGATCGCGGGGGCCGGCTGCGTCGCGTGTTCAACCGCTTCGATCTGCGCAAGCCATGGGCGTTGATCGGCATCGGGCTGCACCTGGGGATCTTGGTTTTGCTCAATGTGGGCCCGTTCTCACCGATTAGTCTCGCGTACTACCTGTGCCTCGTGACGCCGAGACCGCCGCCGTGACGGCGATGTCGTGCGGGTGATACACCGATCGTGGATCACGATCGGCGATCCACGAAAGGCATCCTACGTGCGCACGACGCTGTCCAACATCATGGTGCTCCTGGGAGCGGGAGTTTTGATCTCGGCCTGTGGAGACGATGCCGGATCGGGATCCGGGACCGAGGCTGGAGGCCTGAGCTCGGGCTCCGACGGTGGCACCACTCCGTCCATGACGTCCGCGGCCAGTACGTCAGCCAACCCCGGCACATCCGACGATGGGGTCGATGACGGAAGCACCAGCTCGACGCCACCCCCGCCCCCGCCCCCGCCCCCGCCGCCGGGCATCGACTGCGCCGAGCCGTTCAACTACCAGGGCCTCGACGGCTGCGTCGCGACGGTCGAGGGCATCCAGATCAAGTTCTTCCCGCTGGCGGAGGGCGAGACCGTCGAGCACCTGGCGATCTACTTCCATGGCGACACTGCGCCCGGTTGGTACGACAACTGGGCCTTTCCCGAGATCGTGGGATGGGCCGAGCCGCGCAACATCCTCACGCTGGGGGTGCTGTCGCCGATGATCGGGGGCAGCGGGCTGCCGGAGTTCGGCGAGGCTCAGCCGCCCGACGCCGAGGCGGTGGCGCTGGCCATCGAGACCTTCGCCGACGCCTACAACGCGCCCCGCGAGGAGATCTTCTACTGGTCGACCTCGGGTGGCTCGTGGTTCTTCACCAGCTCGTACATCCCCGTCGCGGGTGGACGGTTGCCGGGGTGGTTTGCGATCAGCTGCGGAGCCTCGGGCTTTTCGTATCCCTGGTCGTGGGACAACACCGACGCGATGCTGCGCGATCGCGTGTCGATGTTCCTCAACTACGGCACCGAGGACTTCCTCGCCGGTTTCGCCGAGGAGAGCTACGTCGAGTACCAGGGGCTGGGCTTCGAGATCGAGCGGCTGATCCACGACGGCGCGACCCACTGCGCCCACCCGATCAATCAACCCACGATCGATTTTTGGTCGCAGTTCACCGACTGACGCCCGCTCGCCTGTTGGCGCGAAGACGCTCGGTGTGACGACTCTCGCGGACCGAGCGCTGCGTGAGCGCTCATGCTCGGCGTGGCTCGCTACGCTCGGCTCGGAGATCGCTCATGTTGATTCGCTACCTCGCTCCCTCGCTCGTCCTGTCGCTGACGTTGCTGCCGCGCTCGTCGAACGCAAAGCCGCTGCCCGACTTCTACGACGAGTCGGCCACCCGGCTCCCGCCCAGCCTCAACCCGCCCGACACCGACACCCTCGATGTGGAGCTGGTCGACGTGGACGGAGACGGCGACCTCGACCTGTTCGTGGTGGAAGGCACCGCCAGCCCGGCCCCACGCCCCAACTTCCTGTACATCAACGATGGTACCGGGGTGTTCTCGGACCAGTCGTTGTTGCGGTTGCCGGCGGGTGCACCCGCCAACAGCTCGGAGGTCGATGCGTCGGACGTCGACGGCGACGGCGACATCGATCTGTACCTGGGTAACCTGGGCCCCAATCGCCTGCTGCTCAACGACGGCAACGGGTTCTTCTCCGATGCATCGGCGACTCACCTGCCGCCCGCGCCGCAGAACTTCCTGCTCGACATCACGGCCGAGGCGGTCTTTGCCGACGTCGACGGCGATGGCGACGACGATCTGCTGCTTTCGAACGAGAACCCGTTCAACCCCGATCCGATGGGCGGGGCGCAGAATCTGGTGCTGATCAACGACGGGACCGGCCACTTCGTCGACGACAGCGCCACCCGGGTCCCGGCGCGGACTGACCAGACCGCGGGCCAGGTTCCTGGCGACATCGACGGTGACGGAGACCTGGACGTGATGGTGATCAACATCGGGGCCAACGCGGTGCTGATCAACGACGGGACCGGCCACTTCACCGACCAGACCGCCACCCGGATGGCAGGCGGCCTGCCGCTGTCATCCCGCAAGGGGGCTGTGGGGGACATCGACGGTGACGGCTGTCTCGACCTGGTGGTCGCCAACAGCCGCGCGCAGGCCAACGAGCTGTGGCTCAACGACTGCACCGGGGTGTTCACCGACGACTCTGCCCGCATGCCGACCAATGCCAATACCAGCACCGACGTCGACCTGGTCGACTTGGACGGCGACGGTGATCTGGACGTGTTCTTCACCAATGCCGGGACCTTCCTGTTTGGTCACGGCTTCTTGGGTGAGGGGAACGTCGTGTATCGGAACGACCAGCCGGCGAACAAGCTCAAGGACAAGACGCACCAGTCGTTTCCGGCCGTCTCCAACCCCAGCACGAACGCGGAGTTCGGGGATGTCGACGGTGACGGCGATGTCGATCTGGTGGTGGGCAACAGCACGGAGAGCAACGGCGCCGAGCGGCTGTGGATCAACGACTGACTCGGAAACCAAGATGCGCATGGGCCCCGCTCGGATCACATCCGACCGGGGCCCATCGCGTTGGTGAGCACGACGCTATACCAACAGCTGGCTCAGCAACCCGTTGAACGCGGAGGGCGTACCCAGAGTCTGGTCGATGTCCATCGCGGCCAGCAGCGTGGTGTACAGCTCGGTGCACGACGCATCGAAGTCGAAGATCTCACCGGTCCGAATGCGGCCGTTGGCGCCGCTGACGGCATGGAACACGCTCTCGAGGTTGTGCGGGTTGCCGTCACCCAGCTCGGTGCCGATGGTGATGAGCGCGTTGTCGAGGATGGTCTTGTCGTTGGCGTCCGCGTACTCGGGATCGTCGAGCAGCTGCATGAAGTACACCAGCTGCGTGAGGAAGAAGTGCGTGTGCCACAGCATCTCCGGGTGGGCATTGCCCGGCGTGTAGGCGTGCCAGTACTCGTGGCTGGCTCCGTTGCCCACGGGGTGGGCGACGTCGTCGAAGTTGACCGTCTGTCCGTTGTAGTCCCAGTCACCCTGGAGCCGGATCCGCTCGCCCGCCGACTGGAACATCACCATGCCGAACCGGGTCACGTCGCACTGCACGGCCATCGCGTACAGCTCGGCCATGCTCTGCCAATAGGGCACCCACTGGTTGACCTGGAGCGTGGGCCCACCGCCGCCGCCGTCGACGTCTTGGCCACCGAGCAGCGGTAGCTCAGCCGGGGCGCCGGGGACGGCACACGCCAGATCCTCGGGGAACAGCTTTTGCTCGAGCTCGCGGACCTTGTCGAGATGGTCGGCGACTCGCGAGCGCGAGGAGGCACCCAAGGGCGAGGCGGGCCCAGTGTAGTGCTGGTATTGCTCGAGCACCGAGTCGAGCACGCTGCGCTCGTAGTGCTTGGCCTTGAGGTCCTCGGGACCGTCACCGATGTCGGCGTCGCCGAAGACGCGCTCGAACAGGTCGGTGGGGGTCTCGATCGGAACGTCGACGGGCGAGCCGTCCTCGTTCCAGCAGTGGACGAAGCGCGTGAGCGACAGGTCGTTGTTGAGCTTGCGTCGGAAGAAGCTGCCCATCATCAGGGTGGTGATGAGCGTGTCGGGGCCCTGGGGATACTTGGCGCCCAGCACGGCCTGATCGATCGAGGGTCCACCCGCCTGGCTGACGGTCGCGGGCTCCCGGCCCGTGAAGGTGCCGCCCGCTCCATCGAAGTGGTTGTTCTCGGGTCCGTCGCACTCGTACATGTTCACGCCGCGACAGATGGCGAGCTTGTCGGCGACGGCGGCCAGCGGGGCCAGCGGTCCCACGAGGCCCCCGGCCGCGATCTGGCGGGGAATCCCAAGGCCGAAGAACAGGTTGAACGCACGGGCGGGCGGAGCAGGCTCCCCTGCCCACACGCTGGTGGCTCGCATCTCGTCGAGAAACGGCAGGGCGATGGCGGCGGTGCCGGTACCCCGCAGCAGGGTCCGACGGCTCATTACTTTGCGATAGCGCATGATCGTCGTCTCCTTTCACTCGGTTGCGCGGATGAGGCGGAAGCTGGGGTGGGTGGCGATGGCCGAGACCAAGGCGCGGTAGGAACCGCCCGACTCGGCCGCGACGTCGGCGATCTCGTCGCGGGCACAGACGTCGGCGGGCCCGAGCGGGCGCCCCCACGCGAACTGCAGCGGCTTGCGAACGCCGATGCAGGTCTCGACCTGCGGCTCTTCGGCGATCACGTCGGCGAACTGTTCGACGGTGTCGAAGGGGACCGTCTCCCCCGACCCGGGTACGAACAGCATGCCGTCCTGCTTGAGTGCGTTGCCCAGCTCATCGTGCGTGCGCCAGGCTCCGATGCCGTCGAACGACTCGAACGCCCAGCCCATGGTGTCGAACTGCTCGTGACAGGCGCGGCAGGTGACGTTGTCGAGGCGTGCCTCCGAGTAGTAGCGAGGAGATTGGCCCTCCTCGAGGTCGGCCATCGAGGTGTCGAGCTCGGCGGGCGGGGCCGCGACGGTGGAGCACAGCACGCCACCGAGGATGAACAGCCCGCGCTCGACGATGGACGGCCGGTTGCCGTGACCGTTGATCGCCTGGATGCCCGCGTGGGTGAGCATGCCGCTGCGGTGTGGCACATCGGCCAGCGAGTACCGCTGCCATCCGGGCCCCGGGTTGGGAATCCCGTACAGGGCGGCGAGCTCAGGCGTCGCCCACGTGAAGTCGGCGGTGAGCAGCGAGGAGAACGGCGCGCCGTCTTCCCACAGCAGCTCTTCGGCGACCCGCAGTGTCTCTTCGCGCATGTCCTGCGCCAGCTGGAGGTCGAAGTCGGGATAGAGGGCAGGGTCGCGGTTGATCGAGGGCAGCCCCTCGAGGGCCAGCCAGTCCTCGATGTAGCGCATCGCGGTCTCGCGAGCGCGAGGCATGGCGAGCATGCGCTGGACCTGCTGCTCGATCTGGTCGGTGGTGTGCAGCGCTTCGTCGGCGGCCGCATCGAACAGCGCGTCGTCGGGCGAGGAACTCCACAGCAGATACGACAGGCGCGAGGCGATCTCGTAGTCGCCCAGCTGTCGCAGCCCTTCGGGTCCGTCGTCGGTGGAGGGCAGCTCGTCCTCGAGCCGGTAGATGAACTGCGGTGCCTGGAGCATCGCTTCGAGCACGAACCCGGCGCCGACGGTGAAGTCGTCACCTTCCTCATTGGCGGTCGCGAAGATCGGTCGGAACGATGCGATCTCTTCGGCGACCAGCGGTCGTCGCCACACCCGGAGGCCCAGGTTGGTGATGAGCGAGACCTCGCATGCGTCGGAGAAATCGGTGCAGTCGGCGTAGGTGTCGACCAGGCCCGTGGGATCGGGCAGCCGAGCGACGATGAGCTCCGCGAGGTCGTGGTAGCCCTCGATGTGACCGTAGGTGACCAGCAGCCCGGCGGTTTGGTTGGAGAACCCATCCGAGCGCAGATCGGCGGGCAAGATCGCCTGGACGTCGGCCAAGATCTCCACGCCCAAGGTGTCCAAGACCGTGTTGGCGTACTCGATCGTGGTCATGCGACGGATGATCGAGCCGCCCTGCTCGCCCTCGCACTGCCCCTCGATCTCACCGCCGTCGCCGTCGGAATCGTCGCCAGCATCGGCGGCTCCCGGTGGGAGTCGCTGCGGCCCCTCATAATCGTCCACCCCTGCGTAGCAACCGGAGACAATAAGAGCCCCGGCACTCGCAGCGATGGCCCGCCATCGTTGCCTGTGCATTCCCGTCACCCCTTGATGTCCAACATGTAGGGAAATGGTCTCCGACTCAACGCCGAATTCGGTCAGATCGGCGTAATTGTGCCGTGTCTGGGCGAATTCGATGTTGGCCACTCCACAGGTCGCACGCCAACCGGGCTGAGACGGCCGCCGCGGGGATGGCCACCCGAGCCGTTCCGCTCCGTCGGGGATGCCCGCGGCGCCAAGGCCGTTGCGGTGCCGCCCCTCGATCGCGGGTGCGGCGATCGTAGGAGGCACCATCTCGCCCGCCGATGTCGCGCGGCACCCGAGTCCACGGCTGGCGCCGAGGGCCGAGGGCCGAGGGCCGAGCGCCAGACCAGAGGGGCTCGTGGGCGGCCGGCCCAAGACGGAGAGGGCGCAAAGGCCCAACATCGATATCGGTGAGAGCGGAGTCCCCGACCGACGCGGAGCCAAGTAGAAGCGGTGCCGACGCGAACAACCCGTGCGCCTACGGTCGAGCTGTCGCGGGACCTCCAGCACAGCCGACTGCGGCCGCGACCGTGCTTCGAAAAAAGCGAGCCCCGTCGCCGATGGGGGCTGGCGACGGGGCTCTAAAAGGCTCGCGGACCTTCGTTTGGGGGAGGGAGGAGGCCGCGAGGGCAACCTGACAACGAGGACTCGTTTGGGGGACCGAGGGGGGGTTCGTTGCCGGGGAGCCGAGAAAACAAACCGCGGGAAAGTGCCGCGGCAGCGTCGCCACCAAGCGATGGATGGGGACCGAGAAGCGCCAGACGGGAGATGGGGGGAGGGGGGGTTCCGCCTTGGCGCTGCTCAGCGGCGACGCGAGGGATTAGTGGGTTCCAGAACCGAACCGATCATGCAAAACGACACGATAAAAGTGTGAGATGCCGCGCGACCCGAACGGGCAATGACTGACCCCGAAGACGCGAGCCGCGAAGCCACGCCTGGGGCCCGCGCCGGGCCTGCCGGACGCGGTTTCCCGTGGTGGCCGTGCTTCCATCCGTGAACCGTCGCAGGGGCGCACCGACGCGAGGGGTCTCGCCGTTTTGCTCGGGGGACCAGCCCGAAACCAAAGAATGACCCCATCGCGTTGGGGGTCGCGATGGGGTCGAGGAGGTTGCTCCCTACCCAACAAAGAGGCGCGCGTCGGGTGGAGCGAAAAACGTGCCGCGTTTTGGGGGAACCGCGGCATACATCGTCGAGCTGCGGCCAACCCGGCCCTTTGGGGGCGGCGAGCCGGGCTGGCACCCAGCGCGGCGGCGATGCGTTGGGTGTAGTGGGAACGGCCGGCCAACCGATCACGCGAATTTGGGGGTCCCGACGAATTTCGTGGGACATGTAGGTGCGAAACCTAGAAGTTCGCGCGCATCCACGCGAGGACGTCAGCCATCTGCTGATCCTCGAGCGCTTGGGGCGGCATCCCACCCTTGCCGTCGAGCACCGAGTCGATCGCGGCGTCGTCGCTGAGACCGGAGACCACGGTCATCAAGGCGGGAGCGCTCCCGGAGTTGCCGTCGGCGCCATGGCACGACTCGGACGAGCAGGCATTGCTGTTGAAGACGGTCTCGCCCGCGGCTGCGTCGCCGGTCAGCGCCAGGATGTCGCCGTTGCGCCCACCTGCGCCGCCGTCTCTACTGTCGGAGTCGCACGCCAAAGGAGCCAGAAGGAACGGGGTAAGGATGAAGTGAAGCCCTCGCATCGGTCGCGGAGGATAGCGCACTCGGCCGTTGGCAATCGACACCCCAATCGGTCCGGAATCGTGCCCGCGGTACGGCATGTCGCTGCGTCGAGGCACGCTCATGGAGCGATCGCTCGAACTAGGGGCAATCTCGTTCGTACAGGGGTCTACGTGTGCGCGCGTGCTCGCGCTGGGCGAGAGCCTCGTCCACGCCCAGTGCAACGAGGGCCTCGGGTCGCGGTGTGGGGACGGTGTGACGAACGAGGCGCACCGACCGAACACGGGGCGTGACCCCGGCATACCGCCGACACACATAGGCGGCATGGGCCGACCAGTATTGCTTGCCCTGGCGATGGCTCGCGATACGACCGCGGATCTTCTCGCGCTTGTCCCGGCTCCACCGCGACGACGGGAGATCGACCAGGCCCGCCCCCACGCCGCGGACTTGGCCGGTAGCGTCGACCAGCTCGACCTCGAGGTCGGTGACCATGGGCGAGGTCGACGGCGCGAACATGCGCCAGACCTGAAACGAGGTGGTGAGCCCGATCCACAGCCGTAGCGGCCGCTCGAGCGTGGTTCGCCATGCGGGTCGGGAGGTGGGCAGCGACACCGCGGCGATCGACACCATCTGCATCGCGCACAGGGCAGCGATGGCGCGACGTCTCCACGGTCGCGGCGTGGGAGCAACCGGCGGTGCGGGTGCCCTACGGGGGAGCCGCTCATCGTCGATCAACACGACCGCCGCACACAGGGTGAGGCCGGTGAACCACCCCAGATTCATGACGAAGAACAGCGTCCCGGCGAAGGTCACCCACGCCGTCACCCACACGCGACGCCCCAGGATCCATGGTCGCCATCGCTCGGGGACTCGTCGGGCCCACGGCAACCACAGCGGGGCGGTGGCCAACGCCGCACCACCGACGATCCCGACGGTGAAGGGCAGGGTGCCGCGGGCGCGCGGCGGTAGCCCCACCATGCTCAAGACGATGATGTCGGCACCCAGCGCGAGCAACAGGCCGCGATGGACGTTGCGCATCGGCGCGGATAGGCCCGGCACGGACAGGGTACGGGCCACGCCCATCACCCAGCCCACGATGACCAGTGGCACGAGCAGCTCGAACAGGTGGGCGCCCCACGTCATCAGGCGCGTAGGCCATGGACCGAGCGAAGCCGACAGTCCCCACACGGGTCCCGGGCCGAAGGCGGGGTGGTGCAGCAGGTAGTAGACGGTGTCCCCGGTCGCCCACGACGGCCCGTGCTTGGCCATTCCGTTGACGAAGAACATCGGCACGAGCTGCAGGATCATCAGGGTGCGGGGCCACGCGGGGATGGTGGGAGGCGGAGTGTCGGGGTGGCGATGCCTCGCGATCCAGGCATCGACGCTGTACGCGGCGCCGCAGCGGGCCAGGGCCAGGTAGAACAAGAAGCTGGTGAAGACCTGCTCGCCACCCAAGGACACGGCATTGCGGGCGAGCAGACCCAGCAGCAGGATGAGCGTGACCCAGGCCGCGACTCGGGTCAGCAACCCAACGGTCAATGCCGTGCACGACACGACCATCACACCCACGTAGATCCGCACCGCGCGGGGCGAGTCGTAGTCGTACAGCAACGACAGCGGGCGTCGGGCACTGAAGCGGGCGCGGGCCTCGGCCCCCGTCAGCAGGCCCTCGTTCGACCACAGGTAGTCCCAAATCGGCGCAAGATCCAGCAGCCACGCCAGCAGCAGAGCGCCCGTTGCGATCCGCAGCAGCGCCACGGGCCGCGGGTCCTCCTGGCGAAACCACAACGCACGCAACCAGCGGTGGTGCACGGCCGCGACCGCGGCCAGCAGTACGATGAACAACCACGCCGCCAGATCGACCATCGCCGGGGTCGACGGTACCGCATCGGAGGTCATCCGATGCGGCGGGATCGGCAGCCGGCCGTGGCCCCGGTGCGATCGTCACATGGCGACGACGACCTTGCCGGTCGTGTGCCCCTGCTCGACGTACCGCAGGGCGTCGGGCACCTCGGCCAGCGTGTGGCGCCGCCCGATCACGGGCTTGATGGCGCCCGACTCGAGCATCGCCTTGAGGGTGTCGAGCTCGGCGGAGGTCGACTCGGCAACGAAGGCGACGAGCTTCATCTGCTTGGTGAGGGCCATCCAGGGCTTGAGCAGCAAGAACTGGAAGAACCGAATCGTGGCGCCGCCGACCATGACGTAGATCCCATCGGGGCCGAGCGCCTGGCGGTAGTCCAAGATCGACCGGTAGGCGGCGACGTCGAAGATCAGATCGTACCGCGTGCCGTCCTCGATGGGATCTTCGCGGGTGTAGTCGATGACTCGATCGGCGCCGAGCGAGCGCACCAGCTCGAGCTTGCCCGTGCTGCACACGCCGGTCACTTCCGCCCCGAGCGCCTTGGCGATCTGCACGGCAAAGGTGCCCACGCCGCCTCCGGCTCCGGTGATGAGGACCTTGTGCCCCGCTTGGATGCGTCCGTGGTCCCGCAGCCCTTGCACCGCGGTGACGGCCGCAACGGGGACGGCCGCCGCCTCCTCGAAGGTGAGCGTGTCGGGCTTGGTGGTCAGGCGATCCTCGCGGGTACACACGTACTCGGCGAAGCCGCCCATCCCGGTCGGCATGACATCCCCGAAGACTTCGTCGCCCGGTACGAACCGCCGGACGTTGTTGCCGACGGCCTCGACGGTCCCGGCCACATCGGCGCCGAGGATCTTGTGCTTGGGCGACCAAAACCCCAGGCCTGCGAGTCGGATGAAGAAGGGATCGGCTCGCAGCAGTCGCCAGTCCAGTGCATTGGCCGACGCGGCATGGACACGGATCAAGACCTCGTCGTCACCTGGGGATGGGGTCTGGACCTCCTCGACCTCGAGGACATCGGGCGAACCGTACTTGTGACATACGACAGCTTTCATTCGAATATCGTTCCTTGCGCGCAGGAGCGGCGATCGTCAGTTCGACGACCGCCGTCCTTCGATTGGTGGTTGCCCCCCGATGGCACGACCGGCCGCGCTGGCGGGAGCCAGACGCGGCGTGACTCGGTCCCAGGTGTTAGTCGTCGCTGGCTGCGTCGTCGCGGGCCGCGTCGTCGTTGATCGCGTCGTCGCTGGCTGCGTCGTCGCTGGCCGCGTCGTCGCACTGGACGTCGATCGGAGCGCTCGCCACTTCCCAGATCTCGTGGAGATCGTGGGTGGCGAATGCCTCGGGGACCACGCCCTCGGTCGCATAGGTATAGAGCGCCGCGCGGTAGATCTTCTCGAGCGTGTGCAGGATCAGCCCGAACATCCCCAGCCCGATCACGGGGATGACGATCGCCATGAGGAGGACGGCAGGCTGGCGCATCCCCAGCACGACGCACGCCAGCACGGGAATGGCACCGATGAAGACGGCGGGAATCCACAGCCACCCGACGGTCAAGCGGGCGACCAGGGTCTCCTTCCAGGTCTGACGCAGCAGCGTGGCGGAGCGTCGGATGGCTCCCACACCGCCGCGACCCTCCCGTGCGATGACCGGGAGCACGAGGTAGGTCGTGGCCCACCATGCGAATCGAGCCAGCTGTGACAGCAGCCCCGGGGAGCGTCGACCACCTCGGCGTCCGCGACCACCACCAACGCCCAACAGATGGCCGACGGTGGCCTGGATGAGGGCGAACGTGGCGATCGAACGGCGTCGCTGCGAGGCCACGCGCAGGGACTGCCGCACCGTCCACTCCCGCCCGGCCAGTGCCTCGAGAGCCGCGTGGGTCATCGCGACTCCCATGGCGACCATCACCAGGGTGTTGCCCACATAGAACACCAGACCCGCGATCGACATGGCGCGGGTCACCGTCGCGTCGCCGTCGGGATCGGGGTCGGCGACCAGCTCCCACAGCGGTCCGAGGTGCGCGACCGAGTCACCCGCGACGAGCGTGCCGACGCCGATCACCGCGCCTCCGAGGATCGCCAGCGCCACGGTGCCGAGCGCGGACAAGACCGGGAACCAGGCCAGCCGAGGGTTGGCGCGCAAGGCCCGAAACGCGGCGCGCAGGATGGCACGGCTGCGGCGGATGCTGCCGCGAGGGGTCGTCTCACTCATCATGGAGCGCCTTGTTGAAGAACCGAGCGACCTGCTTGGGGCCGATGTGATGACGGGCCGCTTCGACCATGGCGCGGTCGTAGATGCCGCGCAAAATGGTCTGCTGGACCTTCTCGGGCGTGTCGGTCCCGACGGGCTCCAACGACGTGAAGGTGCCTCGCCCTCGCCGCGAGACGACGTGGCCGTCTTTTTCGAGGTCTTTGTAGGCGCGGACGACCGTATTGGGGTTGATGCTCAGCTGTGCCGCCAGGCCGTGGATCGTGGGCAGCCGCTCCGCCGCGGTCAGACGACCACTGGCCAGCGCGCGCACCACCGATTCGTAGATCTGGCGGTAGACCGGGATTCCCCGGTCGTAGTCGAGCTCGACGTCGAACGGCATGATTTACTAGTTATCTAGTAAACCATGAATTGGGGAGAGTCAAACGCCTTCGAGGCGAAAAACGGCATTGCGGTGCTGACGCACGACTGCCCGTGACCGTCCGACCTGGCCCCCCGAGGTCGGACGATCACGGGCGAGAACATGCGCCCGGTGTGATGAGGCGAGCTCAGCCCACCGGGTTGATCACCTCCTGGATGATGCCCGTCAGGCAGTCCATCGCGACCGAGAAGTCATCGTCGCAGATCGACTCCATGCAGCAGCGGACCTTCGTGCTGCCGTCGATCGCCTCCTCGTTGAGGCTCTCGCAGACCTCTCGGATGCGCACCGGAGGCATGGCCTGTCCGGTGAAGTTGCCCTCGGCGTCGGTCCCCGTGCATCCCGGCCCCACGCCGAACTCCCACTGCTTGTGGTCGGCGGTGAGCCCGGATGCCCAGTCGCTGGGCAAGATGTCGCCACCTTGGTCCGTGCCGTCGTACTCGCCGTCCCGCCAGTTGCGGTACTGAAGATCGGCCACGCCGCCCTCGGTGGGCTCGAACGGTGCCGTGGGGGCGTGGGCGGTGACGGGGGGAATCCCCAGCACACCCAGCATCACCACCTCCACGCTCAGCTCGGCCTGCAAGTAGGAGAGGAACTCCTTGTAGCGGGTGGTGGGGTGCAGGACCGGATTGTCGTCGTCGACTTCGCAGCTCTCGAACACCCCGTCGCCGTCTTCGTCCTGGCAGTTGGTGCCCGCCTGCCAGCAGATCGCCGAGCTGGGCAGCGGGCCCTCGGTGTTGGGGTTGTCGAGCCAGTACTCGTCGTTGTCGGTATCGGTGAACCAGGAGTAGCCCTCGGGCCCCCGCACCGAGCAGTCGGACTCGTCGGTGATGATCGCGATGGCGAGCGTCGACCCGGGCCGGATGAAGCCACGCCCCACCCAACCCCACGTGGGATCCTCGTCGCACCCCTCCGCCTCGGGGTCGTTCCAGCATGCCTCGGGGCGCAGCGCCTGCAGCATCGACTCCAGCGGAGCCTCGTAGCCGCAGCCGTTGATCCCCTGGGGCGCGACGCAGGACAGCGCGCCCGACACATCGCCCATGGCCACGTTGGACCCTTGGCCGTCGAAGTGGATGAACGTATCGCCACCCGGCGCGATGTCTTCGGGGCAGGCCTCGGTGCACGCCTCCGGGATGCTCATCGGATTGAACGGGTCGGTGTTGGAGAACGACGACATCCGCGAGTTGCATCCGGTGTAGACCGGCGACCCCTTGGCGGGGCGGTAGTCCTCGCTCTGGAAGCTCGTACACAGCGGATGACCGAAGTCGCTGGTCGTCACCATGATGTTGACGTCCGCGTTGACAGACTCGCCGCCCGAGTTCTCGAGGTTGGTCAGGCGCTCGATGAGCCGCGGGAAGTTGGCGGCGAGGTTGAGCTGCTCCTCTCCCATCGTGCCCGAGTTGTCGATCACGAACAGGACGTCGATGAGCTCGCAGTCGGAGTCACCGTTGCAGCCCACCGGCATGGAGCCGCTGTCGTTGCCCACATCGAGCTTCTCGCCCGTGTCGCTGTCGTCATCGTCTTGGGTGGTGGATCCGGTGGAGCCCTCACCCGTGGAGCCGCCCGGCCCCGCTTGTGGATCGTCGGAACAGCCTGCGCCCAGCATCGTGGCCAGCAGCGCGGGCAGGAAGATCGGAGTACGCGTGCGATTGGTGTTCATCGTCGTGATCTCCGTTCAACCCGCGGGGTTCCATCCGCCGGCGTTGGCCAGCGCAAATCCGGTCATGTCGCTGGACGTGTAGGGCCCCGTCCCACCGGGGACCGTGTCGTACTCCCCCGTGGACGGGTCGACGCGATAGGCCTCGGTGCCCATCGAGACCCCCCACACGTATCCCTGGAAGTCGATGCTCACGCCGTGGACGTAGCCGCCTTCCCACTTGCCGCCGCCGCCGCCCAGCGGGATGTTGATGACCACCTGCAGCGTCTCGGTGTCGACCCCGGTGAGGCCGTTGCCGGCCTGCCACAGGGTGCCGTTGCCATCTTCCATGCAGCCGCCAGAGCCACCGGTCATGGCCATCTGCCACGTCTCGGTGACGGGATCGAACCGGCCCACCTGGTAGTCGCAGGTCCATACGTAGCCCTGCGAGTCCACGGTCATGCCGTAGCCGCCCGCCTGCATCGGCCACACCTGGTGGTCGAAGGTGTCGAGCTCGACGCGAACCAGGTGCCCGCTACCCAGCTGGCTGCCCCAGAAGTTGCCGTCGGCGTCCACGGCCCCGCCGTAGATTCCAAAGTAGCTCGGGGTCATCTCGGGGATGGGAATCGTCTGCTCCACTACGCCCGAGTCGCCGTCGATGAGGATGACGTCGATGCCACCCTGGCCGCCGCCGCCTCCCATACCGTCGCCGCCGTCGCCACCGTCGCCACCATCGGGGGGCACGGGCTCGCCAGGATTCCCTGGATCACCCGGATCACCCGGATCACCCGGATCACCTGGATCCATGGGATCGGGTGGATTCTTGGGATCGGGCTTGGGCGGCTCCTTGGGATCGGGCTTGGGCGGCTCCTTGGGATCGGGCCACTTGCCGCCGCCGTTGTCGTTGGCGCCCGACGTCCACACCTTGGTGTTCTCGTACCGGCATGCCGTGGCGTCCCAGACCCCGGGCGCCCACGCCACGGGGCGCTGCGACTGGTACACGAACGGCACGAACCACGCCCGGCACTCCTCGTCGTCCCACGCGAGAATGTCGTTGGCTCCGCTCGAGGTCGTGATCACCCCGTCGCCGTTGCGGTCTTCGCAGTGCAGCGGGTTGGCGTAGAACTTGGCGACACCGCCGTTGCGGTTGGCCACGGCCACATCGCCGTTGAGGTTGACCGAGGTCCGCGAGGGATCGCCGAAGTTGGGATGGGTCCGGTAGCGGCCAACCTCTTGCAGCGTGACGGTGTCAATCTTCGAGACCGTCCCTTGGCTACTGTTGGAGATCCAGATGTACGAGAACGCGGGCTGACCATTGCCGCCACCGCCCTTGCCTCCGCCGCCGCCACAGCCTCCTGGGGGTGGGGGCACATCGGGGATCGGTCCCACGTCGTACTTGGGCGGCTCGGGATCGGTCTCGCCCTCGGTGCCGTCGCCGGTCACGAGCGTCGTCGCGGGCAGTCCGGTCGTCTCCACCCCGCCCGTGGTGCCCACCGTGGTGACGTTCATTCCCCCTGGGTCCTGGTTGCACCCGAACCCGGACACGAGGCCTGCCACGCCCCACGCCATTGCTGCCGTCTTGTTCCAATCCATAATCCAGCCAATTCCCTGTGATCGGACGCCCTTCGTGAGGAGCGGCCGATGCCAACCCATACGGCGCGCGCCCAACCGGGGGCACCTCGCCATGGGCTCTTTCCGCGTACCCACGCTGGATTACACTGCCCCACCACTTTTCTGAGAGCACCGAGTAAGAGGCTGGAATTCCGAGGTTTTGACCCCAACGAGCCGGCCCGAAGACCCGCCAGCCGAGCGGTTTTAGATGATAAAGTGGAGCGGTGCGGGCCTTGCGGCTGAAGGACCCTGTCGTCATGCCCAAGGACCCGACCCGAGCTCCACCTCCCTCGCGTGACCCCGACCTGGACGAGCTTCAGGCGTGGCAGGGCGGTGACCAGCGGGCCGGCAATCGCTTGCTGAGCAAGCACTACGACACCGTCTACAACTTCTTCAATCGCAAGATCGGCGGCGATGTCGGTGACCTCGTGCAAGGGACTTTCATCACGTGCTTGCAGGTCGTGGCGCGGTTCGAGAGGCGGTCGACCTTCCGCACCTTCTTGCTCGGCATCGCGCGGAACAAGCTGCTCGAACACCTTCGCTCGCGGCGCAACTCCCCCAACACGCCCATGCACTCCGAGGTGACCTCGCTGCAGGACCTCGGGGTCTCGCCGACGCAGCTGCTTCGGGATCAGCAGCAGTCGCGCCTGGTCTACGAGGCGCTGCGGAGGATTCCCATCGATCACCAGCTGCTGCTCGAGCTGTTTTACTGGGAGAAGCTCAAGGGCCACGAGATCGCCGGGGTCTTCGAGATCCCCGAGAACACGGTGCGGGCCCGCCTTCGGCGAGCGAGAGAGCTGCTCAAGCAATCGCTGGGAGCGCTGGAGACCGACGCCGACGCACTCAAGACGACCATCCACAACCTCGACGACCACATCTTGCGGCTGCGCGATCAGGCCCACGCCAAGTACCCGCAGCTGGATGACGATCCCGAGACGCCGGTTCGCAACAGCGAGTGCGGCTAGGAGCGTGTCTCCGTATTCGCGTGTATGCAGAACGCCGTCAGCGGACCGCGTGGCAAGGCGCGAGGAGGGAGCTTGTCGGGCACAAGTGACTGACGAGCAACGCAGCCATGCGG
>JAHZJA010001175.1 GCA_022601155.1 Deltaproteobacteria bacterium
CTTTGCAGCGCTGTGGGGCCTTGGCCTCGGCGCAGTACTCGGAACCGGCTGCCCGGATGACGCCCTACCCGGAGCCGATACCGAAGGCACCAGTGGCACGGGCGACCCCGCCCCCATGCTGTGCCCCGCGGGTCAGGTGACGTGCCCGGACCAAACCTGTCAGCTCCCCAATCCGGGGGTGTGCTGCGGTCACGGTGGCGTGTGCCCCATGGTCGACACGGGTGCCGACTCCACCTCCGGCTCGACCTCGAGTGATCCCCCTCCCGGGACGACGACGGACGACCCGCCGCCACCGCCTCCTCCTCCTCCTCCACCGCCGCCCCCGCCCGAGACCACCTCGACGACCGACGGTGGCAGCACCAGCACCGGGGACGACAGCACCAGCACCGGTCCCCCAGAGCCCATGGGCTGCTACGACCCGCTCATCTACCCCTACGAGGGTGCGCTGTGTGGGCCGGCCGCGACGCCGTGTGTGGTGCAGGCGAGCGAGACCATCGACGCGCTGGCCACCACCCGCGACGGCACGCCATCGATCGCGTTCGATGACGACTGCGAGCCTGCGGTGCTCCACGCCCAATCGGCGGGCGGTGCCCAGGGCTTCTTTGCCCAGCGCGTGGCCGCCAACATGTGGGATGTCCAGGCCACCCCGTTCCCCATGGTCGAAGGCGGGCTGGATTTCGATCCCGCCACCGGGTTCTTCGGGGCGATGGTCGACGAAGGCAACAACGACGTCTCCGCCCGCACCTACGATGGAGTGTGGAATGCCGGCGATCTTCTGGTCGGCAACTTCTCCCTCTCGAGCAAGGCCTTCGACCTCGTCGGTGACGGCACCCTCAACGGCTTGCTCGACGAGGTCGGTCAAGGCTGGCTGGACACCACCTGGGACGGGGTGTGGTTCCCCGCCGCCGCCAACAACGGAGCCGCGGCCGACGTCAGTCCGGCGATGACCGTGGCGTTCGACGGCACCCACCACTTCTCGTACTGGTCCAGCGGGGGCATCCAGACGCTGCTGCGCTGGGAGACCGAGAACGGCACCCTCGAGAGCGTCATCCCCTACGGCAACAACAACGTCTCGCCCGACCTGGCTCAGGAGATCACGCTGACGTCCGCGGGCGGCGTGGTCCCCCACCTGCTCGCCGGATCCGAGACGGCGCTCGATGGCCGGGTGCAGGTGATGTACGCGCTCCGAGCGGGCGCCAACAACTGGACCGCCTACGTCGTCGCCACCGAAGATCCCACCGGCGAGACCGCCTGCGACGTCCCCCCCGTGATGCCAGGTGAGGTGTGCACGCAGGACCAGACGCTGTACCGCCCGCTGGCCATCGTCTCCAGCGAAGGCGGCGACGTCCGGTACTTCTTCTCCGAAGCCCACTTGATGGTGGACTACGAGTCGGTGTGCTCCCCGGGGTGCGAGTGGTCTCCCGTGACCGACATCAGCACCTACACCACCCATATGGGGTGGGTCGACGGCGGTGGCATGCCGCAATCGGTCGCCATCTTGCCCAACACCCGCATCGCTCGCGCCAACGTCGAGGTCGACAGCGCGGGGGTCATGCACATGGTGGCCTACTCGCTGCCGATTCCGGCCGCCCCCGGCGAGGGGCTGACGGTCGAGTACTTCCGACTCGGCATGTAGCCGACGCCCACCGACGGCGCGACGCGGTCTCAGCCGTCGTCGCCCGTCACGGGCTGCATCGCGTCGTAGCCGTGGGCCCGCACATAGTTGATGTGTAGCCCGGGGCACGACGCGTCGTGGATGCATGTCTTGCACCGCAGCGACTTGGTGAAGAACCGGTCGTGGATGTAGCGGCGCGCGAACCGAAAGATCTCGAGCGCGCCGTCGTCATCGAGCATCGCAGCATCGAGGGTCACCGGTGGGGTCCGAGGCGAGCGTCCCAAGACGCACGCGGGCACGCCCTCGACGGGAAGCTCCGCCGGGAGCACGGGCATCAACGCGGGCAGGTCGACATCCCGCTCCGCCGAGATCGTCAGCCGGTCGTGGGTCGGCTGGACCACCGCCAGCCGGGCGGGTGCCTCGGCCAGCTGTCGCAGCCACGGCTCGACCTCGACCGACAGCTCCAGGCGCACCTCGAACGTCCCCGGCAAGGCCAGCAGTGCCTCGGCCTGGGCCACCGTCGTCACGCGACACGCCTGCAAGGTGCGCCCGAACACCTGCCCACGCTCGTCGATCGCATCCCCCAGCCCGGTGTAGTCGGCCAGCTGCAGCTCCAGCGCGGCCGCGCCCGGCAGCGGTGCCACGGCATCGCGAGCGGCCCCCAGCTCGTTGGCCACCACCCACACGGTGTCGACGCCCGCGGCCTCGACCAACGCAGGCAACGGCCGGTACACGGGGCGCTTGGGCTTCCATAGCCGCAGGTGTCGCACGCCCTCGCCAGGCTGCTCCACCATGCCTGCCGCCGCCTCCGCCTGCACCTGGTTGCGGCTGTCGGAGCGCTTCTTCGACGCCGGGTCGCCGCCGTACACGACGGGCGCCTGCGCATGCGCATCCACCCGCACGCGCGAGAACTCCGCGCTGGCGACTACCTGCCGTACATCATCCAGCGTGTCGCACAGCGGCTCGAGGTAGCAGTGTCGACACCGGTCGGGGCTGCGGCAGTCCAGCGGCTCCCCCTCGCGAAGCAGCAGCGCGTACTCCTCCTTGCGGCCGCGAACCTCGTCGCCCAGCTTGTACGGGTCTTGGATGAGGTCTTCGTAGCCCTCGAGGTGCTGAGGCGGAAACCGATTGAGCCACACGTGCATGTCGGGCTTGCGCGCGTACGCGAACGCCTCCAAGAGGTAGGGCCGCATCTGCTCGAGGTCGTAGAACAGCGTCTCCTTCCCCTCGGTGTAGGCCCGCCCAAACGGAATCACGTGCAGTAGATCGAACTCCCGCACCCCGATCCCGGTGAACGTCTCCATCAGCTGGGGCAGGTCGCGAACGTTGCCTCGGTTGACGCAGACATCGATGTTGACGATGGGGCGGCCGTCGGCCAGCGCGTTGCGCAAGCCCTGCACCTCTTGCTCGAA
>JAHZJA010000102.1 GCA_022601155.1 Deltaproteobacteria bacterium
AGTACGTCATCGAGGGCAACCTCTTCTGGGGCGACAACTGGTCGGCCGTCGAAGCGGAGACCCTCGCCGAGACCTTGGCCATCGCCGACAACTCCGTGGTCGGTTTCATCGACTACCTCGTCGACACCGCCGGCACCACCGACCCCGAGGGTGTCGCGTGGACCATCCTCGAGGAAGTCTCGCCGATGTGCACTGCGGTCGACACCTCGATGTGGGGCGAGGGCCTCATCAACTGGTACGACAACTTCCTCGCCCGCGTCGTCGAGTATCTCGACAGCTTCATCGGCTTCGACCCCAACGACCTCGACCCCGACGACGACGAGGCCGGCGGCGACATTGAGGAGCCGCTCGCATGAGGTGGGGCCTCGTGGGGCTCGGCGTGGGCGTGGGCATCGTCGTGCTCATGACCGTCGGTGCACGGCCGGCGCAAGCGTCGACGCCCAACGTGGGTGGCGATGGTGCGCGGGTCGATGTCCGCGAGCTCGCCCGTGACGCGGGGCTCCCCGAGGTGTGGGGCGACTTCTTCGCGCTCGTCGCCCACGGCGAGAGTCGCAACAACCCCCACGCCGTCAACGACTCGCCCACCGAGGCCCGGCGCTCCGCCGAAGCCTTTGCCAGCGCGGCCAACCGCTTCGAGCGCTGCGGCCATCCTCCCGAGGCCTACAGCTGGGGCTCCGGCGGCCTGTTTGGCCATATTCCCACGACGGCCTTTGCCCAGCTCCGCGAGGGCCGGTGCCTCTCGCCCGAGATGATTCTCGACCCCCGGGTGTCGCTTGCCGCCGCCGTCGGCTTCGCCCGCGGCCTCATGAAGTGGAAGCGCTACGCGGTGGACCCCACCTTCCACAACCTCCGCGCCATGTGGAAGTGGCCCGCCAAGGGTGGTGACCCTGACTTTCTCGCCGAGCGGCGGCCCAAGTACGACCGCCACGCGGCAGTCGTTGGCCTACCGCCTTCGTTTCTCGACCAGACCCCTCCCCCCCTGCCCATGACGGGCGACGAGGTGCTCGACCGCCTCGGCGTCGCTGTTCCCTGAATCCGAAAGGACGGTGCTCACCATGAAGCTCTGGACGTATCTCGCAATTGGTGCCGGTGTCGTCGGCATCGTCGCCGTCGCCAGCATTGCCTCGGCCAAAGACGATCCCAAGGCCGCCGACAAGCCCGACCCCGACACTCCGGACAAGCCCGAGCGGAAGATCCGCCACGGCATCGCGCACGAGGGCTGCGACCACTTCGAGGTCGTCGACGAGGCCGCGATCAAGGCGTGGGGCATGGACAACAAGCTCACCCTGATGCCCTGGGTCCTCAAGATGGCCAGCGTCAAGAAGGACCCCGAGCCCGCCCTCGTCGAGTTGCTCGGCGTCGTCTTTCCCGAGTGCTCATGGCCACCTCCTGCCGCCACGACCTTCGGGCCGCAGCGGGGGACCTGGGGACAGACTGTGGACGAGGTGCGGAAGCAGCTCGCCAACTACGACTCGACCACCGCGCCCGGGATGGCCATGGCGATGGATCCCGCCGTGGCGGGCGAGATGTTGCTGGGCGCGGTGAGCCGCGGGTTTGGAGGTGCACGATGAGCCGTGGCTTCGCAATCGCCGGAATCGCTCTGAGCGCGGCGTCGTTGGGGTGGCTCGTTTACCGCGACAACAAGCCGAAGCCGACGATCGAGCGGTTCCGGTTTCGTGGGGTCCTCGCGGAGATCCGCAACGGCCCTGGAACCTCGGCGGTTTGGCGATGGCACATCGCCGAGACGCCGTCGGTGCTCTCCGGACTGCTCGACAAGGCCGGAGAGCAGGACACGCGAGGTGAGGCCGTCGAAGCCGTCAAGGCGCTGGTCGTCGATGCCCTTGCCGAGGTCGTCCACGATCACCCGCTACCACCCAAGCCCACTGCCACGCCGCCGCTCACCGGACCACCCGTGGATCCGTACGACAGCTACACGCGGGGCCCATTCACGATCGACCTGTCTGGGCTGTCGACCGGGATCCGGTGGCGGGCTTTCGCGACCGAAGACCTCGTCGGTGCCAAGCCGGCGGACGACATTGCGCTCGGGCGTGGTGTGCAGCCCAGTGCGGACGAGGCGAAGCTCGCGGCCGAGGCGTTCGTCGATGCGCTACCGCCTCCGGACTCGGTGGGTGGGGATACCGTCCGACACGGGCTGCGGGTGTCGGCGGCGTGCGACGAGATCACCGTCGACGATGCGGTGCAGTGGGTGGCCTGGGCGGCGCCTCGGCTGGCCGCACGGGCTCACGACACGGCACCCGGCGATCTGGTGGGCGAGGTGTTTGTCGAGGCCTTCCCGGACTGCGACTGGTCGCTCGACGGGCTGATGTCCGGTGGAGCGCCGATGGTCGAGCGCATCGAGGGGGCGGCGGTGCTTGGGTCGGTGCACAGCGGGGCTGCGGTGCCGCTTTTCCCCGAGGGGACGCCGAACCCGTTCGAGCACGCGGCGGCGGGTCTGGTGGGTGCCGTGGCTCCTCAGCATGGGCCGCCGAGGTTCGCCTACAACGGGCACGTGGTGACCGTTGGGGCTCACCCTGCGGTGGGGTGGAAGTGGCGGGTATGGGCGGCCGGTCGCGCCGGGGCACCCAAGTGGAGCGGAGGGCATCCGACCGCGGGCGGGGCCGCAGCGGCGGCTCGGCAGGCGGTGGATGGGGCGTCGCCCACGCTGGTGCTGGCGGGGGGCGGGTGAGGCTCGGCGTCGGGCTCGGGCTTGGGCTGGCGTCGGTGGGCATCGTGGCCCTCGTCGCCGCTCCCTCTTTGACCGGGCAGCCGCGGTCGGCCAAGGAGCGGGGCTCAGCCAAACGACGGGAGCCTGGACCCGCGAACGAGCCGAGCGGCGGTGGCTTTGGTGCGCCCATCGCCGTTGGAGCGGTGAGCGACCCGGAGGTTGCGGGGTTGCTTGCCGAGATGGGGGAGCTGTTCGAGGCCGAGGGGGTCGACCTGTCCGTCATCACGCCGGCCGAGGTGACGCAGATGCCGAAGGCGGGTGGGGCGATTGCGATCCCGCCGCCCGCCTACTGGCCGCGGATGGCGTTGACGCTGCGCGAGGTGTTCATGCCGTTGCGTGAGGCGATGGGGGTACCGCTGGCTGTTCGGGGCTATCGGCCGCCCGACTACAACCGGGCCGTTGGTGGTGCACCGAAGTCGAGGCATCAGGCGTTCGAGGCGCTCGATATACGCGTGGCGGGTAGCCACAGCACGGCTGGGCGGCGGCGCGAGCTGGCCGAGCGCACGGCGGCGCTGTACCGGGAGCGCGGGGGTGCGTTGAAGCTCGGGTTTGGTGCCTACGGCTATCCGATACCGGGCAATGTGCACGTCGATACTGGACATCAGCGCCGTGCCTGGCGCGACGCGTCACGATTCGTTTCTCACCAACGTGCGGTTTCACCGCCGTTCACTAGGGCCACGTGAACACACGAAATCGAGCGAAAACGAAGGACGAAAACACTACGCCATACGCCCTGTCCGAACCGGATTACCCTTTTAATTTCATAGCTTTGATGTCAACATGAAACATCAAACGTGACGCGGGGGCTGCTTGCGTCTACCCTCTCATGCGATAGCATGAGGGGTAGACGCGGATCCCACTTTGGGAGAACGTTCGCGCGGACCCTTTTGCGAGAGAATCTCTCTCCTAGCGAGGGTAGGACAAATGAGCAACGCAGCATGCAAACTGCCGCCTAGTGCACAGGCTCTCTTTGAGCGCCGGAGTACAGACAGCTCCGAGGCCGAAGGGTATTTCCGCGCCATCGAGGAAGTGATGGCCGAAGCTGCGCAAGCGCGGAGTGCCCCGCACTTTCAGACGGTCCTGCGACATCGCGGTCCTGACCTAAGAGATACAATGATGCGCCTCTCTGAAAATCGTCTTCCCGACGAAGAAGAGACACGACCCTCATTGCTTTCTCGCCTTCACAGACTTGGCATGAGTGGCGATCGTCTGGAATGGCTTGCGCACGCGGAGCGAACGATTGAGCGTGCTCACGCCGTGGGTCACCTTCTAGAACATAGGTCTCATGTACGGGCCCCGCACCGACACGAGCACGAGGCTGAGCAGGCGAACTGGATGTTCGTTTTCGCTACGATATTCCTCCACCGTGCTGCTGCTGGATACTCGTCGATCGAGGATCCTTCTGCTGGTTTTGCTGTTGAGCTCGCCGTGGAGAGCGCTCGGGACGCATATGCTCACTGGGCTACTGCCTTGGAGTTGTGTAGTCACGACGGTGCCGCTTAGGATCCCTGGGTTCCAACCAAGGAGTCCAAGCGGTGGTCAGCATCAAGAGCGGCGACATTTTCTGGTGCACTTCTCAAGGGGAGGGCCAGGAGGAACAGGGAAGACATCCCTGGATAGCAATCTCGGTTGAATCGCGAACATCGCTTGCGATCGCGGTACCGATGACTTCCAATATTACAAGTTACGGTCCCTCCGAGACATACGTTAATAGAGCGGAGATCGAATACAACATGGATTGTCAACACCCGCTCGACCAGGCGAAGGGTGAGGGCGTTGTCAAGTGCGCCAAGCTTCGACACTGGTCGTTCGATCGAGTCGATGAAATTATTGGCAGCGCGACCAAGTACTACGTGAACCGGCTCAGGGGCATCGTTGCGGATGTCTTGGCGATCCCGCGCCGCTGAGCTTGACCTACAGAACGGCCACCCGGAACAGTAAGAGGCCCAGCGTGCCGAAGGTCGCCTTGTCGCCGCGCTACCCGGGCCACGGCGAGTAGGTACGCTTTGCCGCGGCCAGCGCGGCAAAGCCCGGGCGGCTCCTCGAGGTCCTGGCCGGCATCACCCTCGAGCATCACTCGCCCGGCGCTGGGTTCGACGGCCCCGCTAGCCCTCCATCGCCCAAGACGCGCGTCAGCGACCGTCCCACCGCCTCGGCGGCCTCGTGCTGCTCACGGTCGGTGAGGTGGACGTAGTAGCGCTCGGTCGTCCAGACGCTCGTGTGCCCCAGAAGCCGCGACACCGTCTTGAGCTTGAAGCCGTTGCACACCAACCACGAGGCGTACGCATGTCTCAACCAGTGCGTGTGCACGTGATGCAGCCCCGCCCCGTCGCACACACGTCGCACGTGATGCGTCACCGACGACTCCCGTACGTGCGGACACGCCGAGCCCTTGCGGCTCGGGAACAGCCATGCCTCCGGCGTCTCGGCCGAGCTCAACCCCAACACCTCCTTCGCCGCCGAGGTCAGCGGCACCTCTCGCTCGCCGCTCTTGCCCGAGACCACGAGCCAGTCTGCCCGCACGTTGCCCAGCCGCAACCCCACCGCCTCGCCCACCCGTAGCCCCAGCACCGCCACCAACAACGCGCACGCGCTCACCGACAGCGACCCTCCCCGCCGCAGTCGC
>JAHZJA010001176.1 GCA_022601155.1 Deltaproteobacteria bacterium
GGAACATCTCATGAAACCCACCGTTTTCGCTGCTCTCATTGCCTCCAGCCTGGTCTTTTCTCTGCCGTCCGAGGCCCGCGACAAAGACAACAATCCGCCCGGCCCGCGCGGCGGCAAAGGAACCAATTGGGAGAATCCGCGCGGCCCTAAAGGCGGCCCCGGCGCGTCGCCCAATCGAAAAGCCTATCGTGCGCCCGTACGGCACGGGCGGACACGGCGTCCTTGATCACGAACGGCGACTTGGGCTCCGACAGCAGGCGCTCGAGGTGCCGCACCGCATAGGGATTGCCCGGGTCTTCGTGCAGCGCCTCGAGGATCGCCTTGCCGGCCAGATCGTAGTCTTCGCGGGCCCCGGTGGTCAGCAGCAGCTCGGCCGCCTCGACCAGCAGGGTGGCCTTGAGGTGAGTGTCGTCGCTGTGTTGCGCCGACCGCAGGTACAGCGCGGGCAGGGACTTGTCGTCTCCCACCAGCCGCAGCGCACTCTCCAGCTGACGGCGAACCAGAGGGTCGTCGGGGGCGGCCTGCTGGGCTTCTTCGTAGGAGCGGCGCGCCGCCTCGATGCCGTCCGAGGTCGATAGCTGCAGCCGCCCCAGCTGTACGCGGTGCAGGGCCTTGGCGTCGTCACCTCCACGCTCGAGCAGCTCTTGCACCAAGCGCACGAGGTTGTCGGTGTCGTTGTGGGCGACCAACAACCTGCGTGACCGCTCGAACGCCAGGCCGTGGTCGGGCTGGGCGACCAATGCGGCGCGATAGTGCTGGAGCGCGGCGTCGTTGCTCTCGTGCAGCTGGGCGCTGGGCTCGGTCGAGCGCGCGTGCTGACGGGCGATGGCCTCGGCCAGCAGCCCCAGGCGATAGTGGTAGTCGGCCCGGGCTGGCTCGGTGCGGGGGAGGTCTTGGGCCCGCAACAGATCGTAGGCCTCGGTGATCCGATGTCGTGCGGTGAGCAGCTGCAGCAACAGGTCACGGGCCGGGACCAGGTCGGGGTTCTCCTGGTAGGCCTCCTGCAGTCGCTCGATGGCCTTGTCGACGTCGCCGATCTCGTCGAAGTAGATCCGTCCCGCCTTGAACGCCAAGATGGCCGGGTCGGTGATCGGGTCCTTGGCGGAGGTGGCGAGCTCGACCAAGGCCTCGAGCTCGCCGCTGTCTCGGTACAGGCGCCCCAGCGCGCGCAAGGCCGGGGTGTAGCCGGGGGTCAGCTTCAGTGCGCGCTCGTAGCACTCGCGGGCGTCACGTCGCTTCTTGAGATGCAGCTCGAGCACCTCGCCCAGCTCCACCAGTGCCGACGTCCGGGCGACCTCGTCCTTGACGCGATCGACGACCAGCTGCAGCGCGTTGATCAACACGGCAGGGCGGCGATGGGCCCGGCTGAGCTTGGCGAGCTTGAACAGCGCCAGGATGTCGTCGGGGTCGTCGCGGGCGACCTCTTCGAGCGACGCGATCGCGAGGTCGACGTCACCTTGCTCGTGCTCGGCCATGTTGGCCAGGCGGCGCAAAGCTGCCACGCGATCGGGTCCATCGTGCGTCTCGGAGATCTGGCGCCGCAGGTTGCCCACGGCCTGGGGCCACCGTCGCATCTTCTCGTAGATGCCCCCCAGCGCCCGCAGACAGTCGGGGTTGTCGGGGTCCTCGGCCACGGCCAGCTCGTAGATCTCGGCCGCGCGGGGCAGGTCACGACGGTCTCGTTCATGCACCCGCCCCAGGCGCAGAAGGATGCTCGCGCGCCCGGGCCCCGCCGACTGGGTCCGCGCCCACTCCTCGAGGTGCAGGACCAACGCGGGCAGGTTTTGCTGGAACTCCAGCACCTCCGCCAGCGCCTCGCACACCCAGCGATGCTCGGGCAGATGCACCAGGCAAAAACGCAGGTCGACCTCGAGCCGGGCACACAGCTCGACCCGGTCCTCGGGCATCTTGCGCAGACCGGTCTGAGTATCGGAGACGGCGGCCGGTGCCACCCGGGCGAACTCTCGCAGCCGGTTGAGGCGGATGCGGGCCAACTGTTCGCGGACCAGCGCTTGCTCGCGGGGGTCGTCGAGACACTGGCCCAGGCGCTCCAGTACCGGGAGGTTCTCGGGCAGACCCGAAGGATCGACCCCGGCCGCGATGTGCTGCTCGACGTACATCGCCACCTCGGCCAGGGGAGCGAGCACGGCCGCGTCGTCTCCCGCCTCGTCTTGGCGGCGGGCCAGCTCGAGCACGAGGTCATCGACCGGCTGTCCGGCGTCGGCCAGCGACAAGAACGCCAGGTGCAGCGCGGTGCTGGCCGAGATGGGATCTTCGGCAACCTGCGCGAGCTCGCGATACAGCTGACCCAGATGCTCGCGGTCGCCCGAGGCCGACAGCGCGCGGCTCAGCCGTCGCAGCGCGGTCTCCTCGCGGGGCTCGGCCTGGTGGGCCTGCTCGAGCTCGATGAGTCGCTCGTCGGCGTCCTGCCCGAGGTCGGCCAGGTCCAGCAGCAGCGACGCCCGCATGCGGGACGACTTCACCGAGGGGATGAGGTCCGACAGCACGGCGCGGCCTCGCTCGTGATCGCCGAGGAACGACGCCGCGTCGGCGGCCAGGCCCAGGGCGATGGGGTGGTCGGGGACCAGAGCCAGGGCCTCTCCGTACGCGTCGTACGCACGGCGGAGGTTGGAGGTCCGCTCCTCGCACAGCTGTCCAAACTCGATCCACGACGCTGCGCGCGGGGCCAGTTCGCTGTTGGGATCGCGTGCCGCCTGCTCGAGTGCGGCCAGCTCGGAGGCCAGACTGGTCAGGCCTCCGGTGACCTGCGACTGGAGCACCTGGGCGACGGGCGAGCCGCTGCGACGCAGGAGCAGCTCGCCCTCTTCCTTGCGCCCCAGCCGGTCGACCAGCAGCCGGCCGGCCTCGCACTGCATGGCCCCGCGCAGCTGAGGATCCTTGGTCAGGCGGCTCTCCTCGGCCAGCTCTTGGACCAATGCCTGCCACGACTCGGCGCCCGTGCTCGGCCCGGCCGTCGACAGCATCGTGGAGTGCAGCCCCGAGTGCGCGGGCCATAGCCCCGCCTGGTCGTCCACCAGGCTCGGAGGATCCGGGAGCTCCTCGCCCGCATCCTCGACGAAATCGGTGAGATCGATGGGCTCGCTGCCGTCGTGCTCCGGCATCGGGACGATCACGTCGATCTCCTCGGGGCCCAGCTCGATCTCCTCGTCGTGGTCGGTCATCCCGAGCCCTCCTGTTCACGACGAATCGGAGCGGCCACCTCGGTGAGGTAGCCCAGGCTGCGTCGCAGGCTGAGGTGATCGTCGGACAGCAGGTATCCCACGACCGAGGCGCCCCGAGACGTTCCCAGCAGGTCGCGGTCGGCGAGGTCCCGCAGCCGGGGGCGGGGGTCACCCGAACACACGGCGCCCGCACGGTCTTCGGCGACGTGCAGGGTCTGTCGTAGATGCTCGGGGTCGAAGCCGTCGATGGTGTCGGTGAAGGCGATCGCCAGCTCGACCAGGTCGGAGAGCGTCCCACCGCTCATCGTCGCGCGTACGCGGTCGAGGTATGCGGGGTCGTGGGAGGGCAGGGTCTGCAGCTCCACGCCCGCTGCGTCGCACAGCGCCAACAGCAGCGACATCAGCTGGGACGGCGCCAGCTGGTGATGGAGCGCGTCGCCTCCCGTGGCCAACCGCAGCAGCGCGCGCCCGATGGCATCGCGGGCGGGGGCACCGAA
>JAHZJA010001177.1 GCA_022601155.1 Deltaproteobacteria bacterium
ATGCAGCCTGGCCGCGAAGACCAAGCGGGCAGTCGGCAAGGTCTCGCCGCGTCGTGATGACGTGGGGAGCGAGTACGAGATCTACTTCCTGCGCCAACCCAAGGGCGGCAGCTTCAAGGTCCTCGCCGACGGCAAGGCGATCGCCACCGTCAAGACCCGCAGCAGCGAGTACGCCGCGGGCTACCATCGGTTCACCCTCCCCGAGGGTCAGCACTCGGTCGAGGTCAAGCTGGTCGGCAACGGCGAGGTTCGAATGTTCGGCATGACGATCGAGCGCGAGCAACCCGGCGTGGTGGTCGACACCCTCGGCATCGGGGGGACCCGGGCCTCGAACATGCTGCAGTGGGATCAGGAGATCTGGGCCGACAACGTCTCACACCGCGATCCCGACCTGGTGGTGATGGCCTACGGGACCAACGAGGCCACCGACACCGACCAGCCGATTGCGACCTACGAGGCCAACCTGCGAGCGGTGCTCGATCGCATCTCCACCGTTGCCCCGCGCGCCAGCTGCTTGATCATGGGCCCGGGAGACTTCCCGCGTAAGCGCGAGGACGGCACCTGGGAAAACCGCGAGCGCATCGATCTCATCATCGAGACCCAGCGACGCGTCGCCGCCGACATGGGCTGCGGGTTCTGGGACGCCAAGGCCTTCATGGGTGGCGAGCTGTCGATGACCCTGTGGGCATCGGCACAGCCTGCGATGGCCAAGTCCGACCACATCCACTTCACCAAGCGCGGCTACGTGCGGATGGGCATGGCTCTGGTCGACGCGATGATGGTGGACTACGACGGCGGCGACCTCGGGTCGGGAGCAATGCCGTGACGGCAGCCCTGCGTCGGCTCGCCGCGCTCATCGTGTGCGTGGGCTGTGGTGAGACCGCCTCTCCGCTCGGTGAGCCGGGGCCGCTCGACGCGGTCGGCGAGATCCAGCTGGGCCTGCGCACCGACGGCGAGCGCCCCCCCACCGGTCGTCTCATCGGCTGGAACGTCGGACGCGGCACCCTGTACGGGCCCTCAGACGACCCCCTGCACCCACAGTGGCGGAGTACCGCCCGCGAGGAAGCATTCGCCCTGCTCGCCGAGATCCGTGGACCCTCGGACAGCCCGCCGCTGGTGCGATTTTCAGGGCTCCAGATCGACGGGGCACTCGGCAACGACGGCTACCACTTCTGGGACTTTGCCGAGCCGGGCCACACCATTGCCGACGACGACAACATGGCGCCGTTCCAGGCGATGACGATCGTCGAGGAGATGGGCGCACAGCCGCTGGTGACGCTCAACTTCGGCTCCGGCACCGCGACCGAGGCCGCCGACTACGTGCAGCACCTGGTGGGTGAAGACACCGCCGACCCGCTTGTCTCGGCGCGCGCATTTTGGGGCCACCCCGAGCCGTACCGACCCGTCGCCTACGAGCTGGGCAACGAGATCTACGGGTTTTGGAACACGGGCTTCGTGGCCACCGGGCCCTACTCCTACGCCAACCCCGAGGCGCTCAATGGCGGCGACCCGGCCTGGCACGACCGCCCCGCGGCCGATGCAGCCGACTATGCTGCGCGCGCGCTCGACTACGTCGACGCCGTGCTCGCCGTCGATGCCGACGCCCGCTTCTGGATCCCGCTGGCGCAGGCACCGATGGACGCGTGGGGGGGCCTCGAACGGGCGCTCCCCTCCCTCGAGCCGCTGTTGCTGCACCCCGCCGTGCAGGCGGTGGTGGTCCACCACTATCAGGTGGACGATGCGGTCACGCTGGGCTTCGGCGCTATCGATGACCCCGCGCTGTCGCTGGCCGGCACCGAGCTGGTGCGATCGCGATTTTCCGATCTCCGACAGCGGCTCGACGCGCTACGACCCGACGATCCACTCCAGATTGCCGTCACCGAGTACCACGTAGCGGGGGCCTTCACACTGGGCGGCTACGATGCGGTTGGTGACACCCATCGCGTGGGCCTGGGCGTCGCCGACCAGCTGATCTTCTACGCCCAGCAGCGAGTGGACCAGGCCGCCCAGCACATGGCGGTGGCGTTTGGCGGCGAGGCCGACGAGGAGTTCCTGTTCGAGTCTTGGTACAATCCCGCTGCCGATCGCGGAGGACTCGTTCGCCCGCGATCCTCGTACGTAGCCACCCAGCTGGTGGCCGCATATCTGCTCGCCAACACCGCCGACGTGGAACCCATCGAGGTTCCCACGGCCCGCTACGAGGGCGGCCCGGGCTTCGACTATCCGCTGGTGCACGCCGCCGCATTCGTGGACGGTGACCTCGCGACCGTCGTGATGCTGCACCGCGATCTCGACCGCGCTCACACCGTGAGCATCGACCTGCCCGAGGGCGAAGGTTGGCGGTTCAGCGGTGCGGTGGCCTATGCCCCGCCCGATGTTTCCGTGCCGATTGGCGACCAAGACGTACTGCTCGTGGAGCCCGTGGTCGACGCGGGGGTCAATCGCGTGATCGTGACCGCGCCGCCGCACAGCCTCATCGGCCTCGCCTTCGCCCGCCCGTAGTCTTCGGCGGGCCAGGTTCGACCGAGAAGGGTGCGGTGCTACGGTGGCGTCGTGCAACGTCTCGCAGTCTGGGTTGGCGGAGTTTCGATCGCGCTCGCGTTGGCCATGGGTGTCGGCTGTCGACCGTCGCCGAC
>JAHZJA010001178.1 GCA_022601155.1 Deltaproteobacteria bacterium
CGACGACCGAAGTGCACACGAACACGCCCAACGAGGTCAGCAGCGAACGCCCCCACCGAGGCGAGAAGCGATGCTTGACCGCGGAGATGAGCACGCCGACGGCAGAGATGACGCAAGCGCCTGCAGAGATGAAGATGAAAATGCCCCAGGTGTCCATGACGGTACGTGCCTCTCTGTTGCGACAGTGTCGCTGGAGCGAGACACGTTGCACGGACCGGGCCAAGTCGTGGCACGCCGCGAATCGGACCGCGGGAGCGGTGTCTCGGTGTACCGCTGTATCGATCTGGGATCAGGCGAACAATCGACTGTGCCACCGTACCGACGAGCCGTCCCCGCGGGGGCCGGGGGGGCCTACGGCGGGCCGCCGGGTGGAGCGGTGGGTCGTGGTCGGTCGTACCCGGTGTCGCAGACGAGATCCAAGATCTGAGACGACTCGCGCGGGACGACGGTCGTCGCTCAGCCACGTCCACGCCGCACGAGGTCGGCGTAGCTGGTGTCGCCCACCAGGCGTAGTCGGGCCTCGTCGAGCTGCTCGAACAGCTGGCCCATGCGGTCGGTGCGGGTCCGCTGCGACTGTTCGTGGTCGAACAACACCAAGATGTCGAGCAGCTTGATCTGCGGCAGCGGGCGGGCGGGCACGAAGCTCTGCCCCTCGTAGTCGGTGTCGGTGTCGACGATGTACCCGTGGCGCTCGAGCTGCTCCAGCAGCTCGCCCACGCGGTCCAGCGGCAGCCGGAATCGCTCACCCAACCGCTCGGGGTCCAGCCCCTCGCCCTTTCGCGAGTAACGGTCGCAGATCGCCAGCATGAGCCGGGCGGCGGTGCGCCCAGAGTCGTTGGGGACCTCGCTGCGCTCGCGGACGTAGCCGTTGAGAAATCCCTGCAGCGCGATGTATCGCCGCCGCTGCAGCACGAATGCGATCTCGGCTCCCAGCAGCACCACCATCCACGACAGGTAGGACCACACGATGAGGATCGGGAAGATCGCGAGCGGGCCGTACACGCCCTCGTAGGTGCGCAGCGCGAAGCGGGTCGCGTAGTAGCCGAAGGCGACCTTGCCCACCTCGATGAGGACCGCGGTGACCAGCCCGCCACACAACGCCGGGCCCCAGCGAACGGCGGTGTGGGGGATGTAGCGGTTGATCAACACCAGGCCGATGCCCGTGGTCAGCACGGGCAGCGCCAGCACGCGGGTGACCCCAGCGATGAGCGGCTCGGCGAGGCTGAACAACATCATCGCCGGTCCGAGCGTGGCCAGCGTGTAGAACATGGTGAACTTCACCAGCACGCTGCGACGCCGGGTGACACGCCAGATTCGATTGAACGTGCGCTCCAGGGTCGAGAACAACACGAACGCGATCGACAGCGTGACCGCAAATCCCCACGCCCCAAGGTTGCTGACGGTCACGCGACCGGCCAGGCCCATCGCGGCGTGGGCCATCTGCGCCGCGCGCTCGGTCTCCGGGGTCAGCGAACGGAACAGGTCCTCGAGCAGGGCAGAGCCCGATGCCGGATCCATCAGTCCCACGATGAGCAATGCCACCCCGATCGTCGGAACGGTCGAGAGCATCGTGTGCATGGTGAGCAGGGCGGCCATGCCCCCACTGCGGTCTTCGATGAGCCAGCGGCGGATCACATAGACCAGCAGCAGCCAGTTGCGTCGCGCCGGGGTGGGGTTGGCCTCGGGGACCTGGGGAATGAGACCCCGTCGGATCGTGGTGACCCGTCGACGCAGCGCTTCCAGGCGCTGGGCACGAATGGACGCGCTGGGCTTGGGTTCGTCGTCGTCGTCGTCGAACTCGAACTCGATGGCCGCGAGCACGGCCGGCACGGGGTCGACGGTCGCGGCAGGTGCCTTCGCGTCGCTGGGTGTAGTGGCGTCGCTGGGTGCCTTGGCGTAGCCAGATGTCGTGGCGTAGCCAGGTGCCTTCGCGTCGCTGGGTGTAGTGGCGTCGCTGGGTGTAGTGGCGTCGCTGGGTGTAGTGGCGTCGCTGGGTGCCTTGGCGTCGTTGGGTGTATTGGCGTCGCCGGGTGCCTTGGCATCGCCAGGTGTAGTGGCGTCGCTGGGTGCCTTGGCGTCGCCAGATGTCATGGCGTCGCTAGGTGCTACGGCGTCTCCAGGTGCTGCGGCGTCGCTGGCACTCGCGGCGTCGTCGGACGTCCGGGCGGTGTTGGCCTGCGGGGATCCAGCCTCGGGCACTCGAGGGGGTGGGGGGTCGACGTGCGGACCGTCGTCGTCGGCGTCGGCACCCACCGCCTGCCTACTACTTTCGGCTCGCGGTCTTCTTGGCGACGCGCTTGCGGGCGCGGTCCACCTTGTCGCGCAGGGGGGCGGCGACCTCCTCGAGGTCTTGCCGCAGGGCCCCGAGCGCCTTCTCGGTGGTGGCGACGCGCTTGTCGGTCAGGCCGTCGACGTCGGGCAGGATCTCGGCCAGCTTGCGAGCGGCGGCGAGGGCCTTGGCGATGATCTCGAGCTGCTCGGCCCCTGCGGGCTTGGGCTTGAGCACGGGATCGAAGCGGCGACGGAGCTCCGCGACCGACTGACCCTCGTCGAACACCGCATGCCGCAGCTCCTTGATCACCTCGCGGGGTGGAGGCGGCGGCACGGGGCGGGTGTCGTTGGCGGCCTTGGCCCCGCGGTTGCTCTGGCCCATGGCCTTGCCGAAATAGTCCACCGCTTGGTAGCTGGGGATCTCCTTCTCCACGCCATCCCACTTGAGCACGTTGGGTGCCAGTCGTTGGAGGGTGGAGTACGACATCGTCAGCTTGTCGACGGTGGGCCGCTTGAGGAACAGCTCCTGCGTGCAATAGACGTAGAAGTCCTCGAACCCCCAGGCCTCATACGCCGACGAGCGCCGCAGGGTGACGAGGGTCTGCGCAAGATCGACCCACGATCGCTTGAAGCGCTGGGTACAACGCAGCGCCTCGAGGCGGTTGGGGTCCGCGCCGGTATCCTCCAGGCGGGCGAGC
>JAHZJA010001179.1 GCA_022601155.1 Deltaproteobacteria bacterium
CATCGAGCAGGCCCACGGTCACCTCGATGTGCTGGTCCACAACGCGGGCGGAGGGCTGGTCGCCGACATCGAGACCTGCAATCTCGACCAGTGGCGCAAGGTGCAGGCGCTCAACGTGGAGAGCGTGTTCATGGGCACCCAGGCCGCGCTGCCGCTGATGCGTGCGTCGGGCCGAAGCGGGTCGATCGTCGTCGTGTCCAGCATCGCAGGGCTCGTGGGCGAGCCCGATCTGGCCGCTTACGGCGCGGCAAAGGGTGCCGTCCGCGTGCTGTCCAAGACGATCGCGCTGCACTGTGCTCGGCGCGGTGATCCGATCCGCTGCAACTCGGTGCACCCCGGTTTCACCGATACGCCCATGGTCCAAAAGATGGCCGAGCGCTACCCGGACCCCGTCAAGGCCCATCACAAGCTCAGCACCCTGGCCCCGCTGCGCCGCCTGGGAACCCCACAGGAGGTGGCCAGCTTGGTCTTGTACCTGGCCAGCGACGAGTCGGGCTTCGTGACGGGGGCCGAGATGGTCATCGATGGCGGGATGACCTCGCGCTGACCCAGGCCCGCCGCGGCACGACTACGACGACCCCACCTCGACATCGCGGGTCATCCAGCGCTGCCGGGCACTCTTGGGAGGCAGGGCGCGACCGTCGAGGACGGCGAGCCACGCGGGATAGATCCACGCGGGATCGAGGGCTACCGCCTGCACGCATGCACGCACGGTGGCGTTTTCCCGCGGCAGCAGCAGCTGGGGAGGAGAATCGGCGGTGCGACGGGGAGGCCCGTTGCCCTCGCACAGGTGCACCTCCGACACCACCCGGTGTCCCCCAAAGGCATGGCTGCGCAGCGCGTGCAGGAAGTGGCGCTCCTCGGAGCTGAGCTGCTGCTCGGGCAGCGGTGGTCGGCGCAGCGGGTGACGCAGGAGGTCGAAGGCCCGCGCCCCGCCCCGCCACACACCGTAGACAGTGCGTCGCCACATCGCCAGCAGGCCATGGGAACCATCGCGAAGCTCGGGCTGCGAGAAGCGAATCCCGAACAGCTCCGTCAGCAGCGATCGTTGAGCCTCGTCGGCGATCAACACCGGGCCGTTGCCCAGCGCGTAGCGGTCGGGCCTTTGGTCGGGATACAGCGCCGACAGCACCCGGTCGGGTCCCCGCAGCAGCGTCTCCCGCAAGGTCATCAGGTCGACGTTGCGCTCTCCGGTGCTGTCGACCACCCGAAACACGGGCAGCCGCACCATCGACGGCATCATCACGCGGCGACGCATTGCCTGGAGCACCAGACGAGCAAGGCGGCGACGATCGGTCTCGGAGTGACCGGTCACGTCGCGGGCGGCGTGCATCAGGCTCCCCACCGCTTGCCGCACCAACGTGTCGACATGGGGCTGCATCGCCTCCCGCAGCCGCGCGGCGCTCAGCTCGGTGGTCGCCGTCTCTCCCAGCTCGACCGCAGCCTCGAAACAAGGAGCGTCGGGGATCGCGACGTGCCCGGTGACCAGGCCGTGCTCCAGCAGCCAGGCGTGGGCCGTCTCGCCGTCGCGAGGGATCGCGATTCGACCGCGCAAGGGATCGTGGAGCGGCTGGGCACCGAAGGTCCCGATGAAGCCCACGTTGACCGGCTCACCGTCGACCAGGACCGACGCGGGCGCGAACCGAGCGGCGCCGCTGAGCCACTCGGCCGCTCGGCGACGGTCGAGCTGGTTGTGCTGCACCACCACGACCGTCGAGTCGCTCTCGGGCGTGGCGTCGATCGTCATCCACGGCGTGCGTCCCTGCTGATAGGCCAGGCACACCACCCGCCCCCCCCGGGCAGAGCGAATCTGCAGGGTGCGCGGCTCCAGGCCCGCGAGCATCAGCAACACCAGCTCGCCCGTGGCCTCCAGTGCCGTCAGCGCTCCGTGGCGCTCTTCGTTGGTGCGACGACGGTCGAGCAACACCCCTGTCCACTCGAGGTGGGTCTCGGGCACGCCACAGCCGTTGTCACGAATCTCGGCCCGGTGGCGCGCGAGGTCGACCTCGACCTGGGTGGCGCCGTCCCGGAGCGCCCGACGGACCAGCTCGGAGGGCAGCTGCCATGGCCCCTGCAGCTGGGCGACCGACAGCTTGCGAAGCTCCGAGGCCACGTCGATCGTGAGCAAGCCGCTGACGTCGATGAGAGATGAGACTTCGGAGCCCACGGGATTCGATCTCAGGCGGAGAAGTTCTCGAGCAGCGCCGAGCGAGCCCCCTCGGACAGCAGAGCGGCGCGGCGGTCTTCGGGCAGGTCGAGCTGATTGGCGATCTGGTCGAGCACCACGAACACCGCGGCCTGGGGCGCGTGGGGGTAGCGGGCCTCGGCCTCGGTCAGCCAGACCGCCTGGGCATCCACCAACACCACACGCGAGCCGTGCACGCCGGGGATGCGGGCCTTGAGCGCGCCGAGGTCGAGCGCTGCGATGCGGCCGGGGATCTTGGGCGCCACCCGCAACGACCACCGCTCGCTGCGACGACGCAGCAGACGATTGATCTCGTCGATGAGCGCGGTCGTCCACGAGCTGGCCAGGCGCTCGTCCCACTCGTCCAGATCGGTCGCCCCCAACGCATCGGCAACCGTGCGCCCCTCGGGGCTGCGAGTGTCGAGCACCGCGGCACCAGCCCGACTGGCCCGGTTCGCCAGAGGTGGTCGTGTCGCCGTGCGGTAGAGCCTGCCCTTCGCGGCCAGCTCCCGCGCGCGTTGCAGCGAGACGGGGCCGCGCCCCACCAGCGGAACCAGCGGCCGGTACAGCAACGCCGACATGGCGCCGAAGGCCCCGGGCTGCTGCAGGACCCCTTGCAGCAACCGCGACAGATCGGCGCTGTGGTCCAGCTTGAAGGCGCGACGCGTACGACTGCTCAGCACGATGATGGCGGCGAGGAAGGCCAGCGCCAGCGCCACGCCCCCCGGACCGATCCATCGCCACCAGCGACGCCCCACGCTCGCCGCCGCCGCGGATGTCGGGCGATCGTCTTCGGATACGGCCACGGGCTCCGCCGCTGCCGTCGGAGACGCGGTGGCGGGCACGGCCGAAGGTCCACGGGAGGTCGGCGACGATGGGCTCCGGCCCTCCGCCGTAGGGGCAGGGTTGGTGGACGCACGAGGAGACCGCGGGCCCGCCCCCATGGAGTCTGGCGCCATCGCGACCGCGGGGCCCCGAGCCGACGGCCCTCGCTGGGGCACCGTGCTCACCGAGCGCTCGCTGGCGTCGGCGATCAGCCAGTGCCCCTGCTCGTCACGGTACTCGACCCACGCGTGCAGCCACGGCAGTGCATTGCCGTCGATGCCGATGTAGCCCACGGCCAAGCGAGCCGGTACGTCCGCAGCCTGGAGCAGCGCCACCAGCAGTCCGTTTTGTACGTCGCAGTCGCCCTTGCCCAGCCGCAGGGTGCGATCGATGAAGCCCTGCCCGGCGTCGAGCGCCTCGGCGTGCAGCCGGGCCATCTGCGGCGAGCGGTCGTACTGCACCTTGGATCGCACGAACACCAACAACTTGCCCACCCGCTCGTTGACGGGCAGGTGCTGCAGATTGCGGGCCCGCTGACGCAGACCGCGATCCATCTGCGGCACGACCTGTCGATCGGGTGCGGGCTCGGGATCGGCCGCGGGTGTCGTCTGGTAGCGCAGGGCCCCTTCGCCGCCCGAGCCCATATCGAGGGTGGGGTGACCTTCGTCGCTCGAGTGCAGGGAGATGGCACGGCCATCGAGGGTGAGGCTGCCCGCAACAACCCGATGTCCCGTGGGCACGGGAAGCCGCATGACCCCCTTGCCTCGGATGGGCAACGACACGTCGAAGCAGTCGCGCTCACACACCGCTCCGCGGTAGGTGCCGGCCACCCGAGCCTCCGCCTCGTGGTCGGGCGCGCCGTCGTCCATCAACACGGGGAACGTCAGCGCAGCAAAGTGCAGCCGCGCCGCCTTGGGCTCGTAGTGCAGCTCGACGGGCTCGGCGGCGCTCGGCGCCAACACGTCGACACGTGGACCGCGGTAGCGATGCCCCAGGTCCTCGTAGGTGGAGCTGCGCGGCGCCGCGACGCCGCTGCCTCCCGCCACCGCGACCGGATCGACCCCCGCGGAAGACTCGTCGCCGCTGCCGACCCCACCGCCCCACAGCCACATCGAGACGGCGATCGCGACCACGGCTCCCACCGCCGAGCCGGTCGCGGTGCGCCAGGCCAACGACTCGCGCAGCCGCGAGCGGACCTTCTCGAAGGCGCGGCGGTACCAAGGCAGCGGACGCGCAAAAGACAGCTGTCGCTCCACCAAACGCTCGAGCTCGCGCTGGGCCAGCTTGACCAGTCGCGCCAGCACCCGTCCGTCTCGCGCATCGGAGCGGGACAGCATCACCTCCAGCGCGTCGCTCTCCAGCAGCGCCTGCGGAGCCAGCCCCGCGGGCAGCTCGGGGAACTGCACCCGAATCCGAGCGGTGTGTCGCCCCGCGGGCGCGACCAGATCTTCGAGGCACGCGGCCGAGCGCACCCGGAGCCCGCGGCAAAACAGCTCCACCCGAGGCGCGCGGCCCAGGCCCACCACGCCGCGGACCGACCGACGCCGGAACGAAGCAGAGGGCGCGGACAACGAGAACTCCGCGTTGGCGGCCCGCCCGTTGATGGTGATCGGCAGGGCCCGATCGGAATCGTCACGCAGGTGCAGGTAGCGAGCGCTCTGCCACACCGCGTCGTAGATGCGGTGCTCGAGACGACCGTCTCCACGCGGACGCTCCAGCATGATCTCCGTGCCGGGACGATCCGAAGGCTCCACGTGCTCCGCGTGCTCGAGCGTTCCCGACAGGCGAACCGCCCACGGTGCACCCTGCCGAGGACACGACCGAATGATGATCGAGCGGGGGTCGAAGCGCAGGATCGACCAAAAGCCCACACCGAACTTGCCGGCCTGGTTCTTGCGGTCCTCCTTGCTCGAGGCATACAGCGCAAACAGGTAGCGACGGGCGTGTTCGAAGGTCATGCCCTCGCCGTCGTCGTGGCACGTCACCCACTCGACGGGCCCGTCGGGACCCTCGGTCTCGCCCACGCTGAACGCCACCCGGCTCGCCCCCGCGTCGCGCGAGTTTTGGAGCAGCTCGCGCACGAAGATCCACGGATCGGGACCGTATCGATCGGCCTCGAGCCGGGCCCGTTCGCGAAACGCTCGAGACCTCTCGGTCGCGGCCGAACCCCCCTCGGACACTGCGCCCAGCATAGCGCGCCCATCTGTTCCGCCACCCCCCAACGCTGGTCTCGCACGTCCTGCCACCCGATCTCGTTCCAATAATACGGTCAGCAGCCGCTATTTGCTCTGCATTATTGTTCCGGGGATGACGCGGCCGCAGGCGATGTGGGGATGGCTGGCCTTGGTGCCACTGATGGCGGTGTATCCCGCGTGCGGTGATGACGGGGGGACCCAGACCAGCAGCTCGCCGCCTCCACCCGCGGACACGGGCTCGGTCAACGCCGACTCGACCACGGGTCCCGATCCCGGCACCACGACGGCCGGGATCGGCTGCCCCTGTGCGGCCGACCAGTTTTGCGCCGCCGACTACGCCGTGGGTGATCCGGAGCCCGACCCCAGCGTTTTCACCTGCCGCGACGCATGTGTACCCCTAGGTGCGGTGGCGCTGTGGTGCTCCGACGACACCAGCTGCTGCGAAGGCAGCTGCCGCACCGACGGCCTGTGCGGCGACCCGATCCCGGCCACCGACTCTGGGACGGGTTCGTCCTCGGGCTCGGGTGGGTCAGGGGGTTCGATGGGCTCGGGAAGCTCGATGGGGACGAGCAGCGGTGGCTCCAGCGACGGCGGCTCGACTTCGAGCGGCGGCAGCAGCAGCACCTGAAACCCGGCCCCGTGACCGGCCCACGCACCGGGAGACGAGCTTCGCCTCCCGGCCTCGATGACCCCGGCCTCGCAGTCCACGCCCGGCCTCGCAGCCCACGCCACCGCCTCGACGACGACCCCGGCCTCGCCATCCACACCCGGCCTCGCAGCCCACGCCCGGCCTCGCAGCCCACGCCCGGCCTCGACGACGGCCCCGGCCTCGACGACGAACCCGGCCTCGCCATCCACGCGAGGCCTCGACGACGAACCCGACCTCGCCATCCACGCGAGGCCTCGACGACTACGCGAACACGCGATCGTCCAGCGGCGACTCGTCGCCGGACTGCACGACCTTCGCCCACGCCACCGCCTGCGGCAGGATCTGGTTGACGTAGAAATCCAGCCCCGCAACCTTGCGCACCCAAATGGGCCGCTCTTCGCCATGCTCGGCGATCAGCTTCTTGGCCACGCGCGCCTGGTCGAGCGCCTCCATCCCCAGCAACGTGTAGCCGAAGGTCTTGAGGAACGGCACGGCCTGGAGAAACGCGGTGTCCACCTTACGGTCACCCGCCAGCTTGCCCAAGTGCATCGCCGAGGCACCGAGCTGACCGATCGCGCGGCTGATGGCGCCCGCCTGCGTGCCGAAGCCCTCTTTGCCCGCTTCTTGCAGCACCTTTTGGGAGTCGGACATCCACTCCATGAACAAGGCCCCGCTGTTGACCCGCATCTTGCGGCCCAGCAGGTCCATCGCCTGGATGCCGTTGGTGCCCTCGTAGATCGCCTGGATCTTGGCGTCCCGCACCAGCTGCTCGACGGGATACTCCTTGATGAAGCCGTAGCCGCCGTAGACCTGCACCGCAGTCGAAGCCATTTCGAACGACAGATCGGTGCAGTGGGCCTTGAGCACCGGGATCAACAGATCCATCTTGCGATGGAGCCTGGCGGCCTCCTTGGGGTCGGCCGTGTTGGCGGCCAGATCTTCCTCGAACGCGATCCGACACACCGCCGCTCGCGTGAGCGCGGCGGTCACCTGCAGCGTCATCAGCATCCGCCGCACATCGGGATGCTGCGCGATCGAGACCCGCTGTGCCTCGCCATCACGCGAGCGCATCAACGCCGTGCCCTGCACCCGCTCGGCCGCGTACTGCACCGCGTACTGATAGGCCGCATTGCAGACCGCTTCACCCTGGCCGGCGACACCGATGCGAGCCTCGTTCATCATCCCGAACATCAGGGTGATGCCCTCGCGCTCCTTACCCACCAGCCAGCCCTTGCACGGCATGTCGGCCCCCAGGGCCAGCACGCAAGTGGCGGAGCCGTTGATCCCCATCTTGTGCTCGATGCCGACCACCTTGGCGCCGTTGCGCTCGCCCACGTTGCCCTCGGCATCGAAGTCGAACTTGGGCACGAGGAACAGGCTCAAGCCCTTGGTGCCCTCGGGTGCGTCGGGAGTACGGGCCAAGACCAGGTGGACGATGTTGTCCACCATGTCGCTGTCGCCTCCGCTGATGAAGATCTTCTCGCCTTCGAGCAGATATTCACCCTCGCGCCCCTCGACCGGGATTGCCTTGCAGCGATTGTCACCAACCGAAGAGCCCGCGCCGGCCTCGGTCAGACACATCGTGCCGCCCCACTCACCGGTGTACATCTTGGTGGTGACCATCTCCCGCATCGAGTCGGGACCGGCTGCGGCCACCACTCGCCCTGCCGCCGCGGTGAGGCCCGGGTACATCATGAATGCACAGCCGGCCGAGGCGAACACGTTGTTGCAGATCATCGCCACGGTGCGGGGCATGCCCGAGCCACCGAGATCGGGTGAGGCTCCGGCCGCGATCCAGCCGCCCTCCGCCATTCGATCCCACGCCCCCTTGTAGCCCTCGGGCGTGGTGACGTTGCCCGCGTCATCGAGGGTGCAGCCCTGACGGTCGCCGTTGCGATCGACCGGGTGCAGGACCTCCTCGGCCATGCGCTTGATCTCGCGAAACGTCGCCGCATACGTGTCGCGATCGAGCTCTGCGTAGGCATCGATCTGACTGAGGCGTTCGTGCGCCCGCAGCTGGTCGAAGAACACGAACTCCACATCGTCGATGTCCACTCTGAACGGCGTACTCATTGGCGGCCGGAGTCTAGCAAGGCCCTCGTTGGGCGCAATGCGCGGGCTGCAAAGCCGACGCCTGAACGCGGACTGGCCCCACGCGGGTCGATCTTCGCTCGATGCTCAGTCACTGCAGCGGGGCCGAACGCCTCCCTCCGTTCGCTCGCGCCTGCACGCGCGCAGCTCGACGGCGCGAATCGGCGCGCCCCTTCGAGCTGCTTGACGAGCACGCGTGCGGGCGTCGAGTTGCTTGACGAGCACGCGTGCGGGCCGGGCTTGCCTGCCCGTACTCACTCCCGCGCGAGGCCAGTCGTGTTGCCCCACGCACCGCGACGGATCGATGCGTAGGGACTCGTCTGCCCACAGCGCCGGAGGGCTACTCCATCGCGATGCTGAGCGTGGCCTTGTGCGAGCACGTCGGGCTCTGGAGAACACACCCCGTGCCCGAGCCGCACGACGCTCCAGTACAGCCCGTTCCACCGGAGTTTGGCAAGCAACCCGAGGTGCCGCAGTTCTCCCCCGAGCAGCCGCTGTGACTGCAGGTGATCCCCGCCAGCGCCCTGGTCCCGTCCGCGAGGAAGACCTCGAACTCCTGCGAGTGAACCGGCTGAATGGTGCCGTCCGGGGCCTCCACGTACTCGGTTTGAACCTCGCCGAAAGGTACGCGCTCGACGGCCGCGTCGATGAGCTCCTGCGCCCGATCCCCCTTCAAGACCTTCAATGTGCCCCGGCGCAACTCATCGGTTGACCCTGAATCATCATCGACTATGCACGATGCCGCAATCGCGCCGCCGGCCACGATAAGACCAATTCGCAACATTACACTCTTCATGACTACACTGCCCTTCTTCCCATATCGGGACGGGGCGATGGTAGACCAACCCGACGATGAATGCACGACGAAGTTCACCGCCAGTGCCGATTTCGAAGGCGAACCAGTCCTATTCGAAATCAACCTTTGATTTGTGGCACGAACTCGCGATTCTCCGCATCGAAATTCGAGCACCGACATCCGTTCCACTGTCCCACGAGGCACGTAGTCTCGGGGGCACACGCCCCCGTTCGTCGTCGTCTTGCGAGGCCCGGTGCATTACCGCGCTCCGCCGTGCTACGAAAACCGGGGCCCGCTCGATCCCAAGACTCGAAGCCTGATCCACGTGGAGATCATCGCCGTGTAACAACCGTAGTCTCCGTAACCGTAGTGCGCGTCGCAACCGCAGATCGGCCGAGTGACGACCAACGGCTCGGGGCCCTCACCGGGCCCCAGTCGACCGACCGCAGCCACGGCGGCGTCCTCATCTGCCGCCACGACCATGCACGGGTCTCGCTCGTCGCCTCCGACGTCGTCGAGCAATCCCGGGGCCCGTCACTGCGGACGTGGCACACAGCAGCCCGTCACGCACGCTTGGCTCTCAGGGCAAGGATCCTGCCCTGCCTGGCCACACGGCTGCAACCCCGCGGGACACTCCTGGTCGTCGCACTCGGGCGGCAGCTCCGTCTCCCCGAGACAGAGCTCGCAGTCTTCGCAGGTGTTGATGCAGGCATCGACTTGGGTGCAGCGGTGGCACAGCGCCGGGTCGTCGACGGTCCCGAGGTTGCAGGTGCCCAGGTCGGTCTGCGGGTCCTTGGTACCCAGATACACCGTGGCCGTGGATCCGTCGCCGAGGACCACCCCGCAGCAGTCGAAGCAATCGCACCCGTTGGGGACGAGCGGTGCGCAGTAGTCGACGCACTCCTGCGGCTGTGCCATCTGCAGCTCGGTACAGCCCGAAGGCGTCCCCGGGAGGTTGGTCGCGGGATCGTACGTGCAGCCGCTCGGCTCGAGCGGATCGCAGCTGTGCGACCACGAGCAACCGTCATTGCCCGCCCCGGAGTTCGAGTCGAAGTAGCAGTCCATGACATTGCACTCGGACTGACTTTGTTGCCCCGGCACCTCGCCTGACCATCCAGACTCGTTGTTGTCACACGGACCCCAACAATCAGCATCCAGGTTGTCGACCTGGCAGTCGCCATCGTCGTCAATACAATTTCCGCATTGGTAGACTTGCCCCTGACACTCGGCGGGCACACAGTCGGTGGTGCAGCCCACGCTCGGAACGCAGGTCTCGGTACAGCTGCCGCAAGCCGAATCGTCAGGCAGATGCACGCAGCGTCCGTCCGCCTCGTCGCACGAATCCAGGGTGCACGCGATCGCGTCGTCACAGTCGGGCGAGAGCCCCGGGGAGCACACCCCTTCGACGCAGCCCTCCTGACCGTCGCAGAACACACCATTGTCACAGTCGGCATCGGCGACGCAATCTGGCGCAACACCGGAGGTCGAGTCCAACGCGGGAGGCTCGCTCGTGTCCCCGGGCGTACCGCTCGCGCCGGAGGTCGCGGTCGCGGTCGAGGTCGAGGTCGAGGTGCTCGTCGCGGCTCCAGCCCCATCCAGCGGGGGAAGCACGCCAGTGGACGTATCGTCGGCCACACCAGAGCCGGGATCCGTAGTGCAGCCGCCCAGCAGGCGCGCGCTGGTGAACAGGGCGGAAAACAGTCGCTTCGTCATCGGTCGTTCCGATCGGGTAGGGTCGTCGCTGATGAGTGGCACGGCCCCGAATCAACCGGGAGGCGGGCAGCGGTAGATGGCATCGAGCACGCCTTGCGCCGCGAGCGAGTCGCAGGCCGCCCCACACAGCGCGATGGCGTCGTAGGGTCCCTCGGGATTGACGAACTGCCAGCCATCTTCGCTCGCACAATCATCGACGCGCTCGACGAGCTCGCCGTCGATCTCGACCTCGACGAAGTCGGGAAAC
>JAHZJA010001180.1 GCA_022601155.1 Deltaproteobacteria bacterium
GGTCCCGCAGGAGCGCAGGCTGGCGGCCAGTCCCTCGGGTCGGTTGCGGAGTCGTGCCCCGCGGTACTGCCGCTCCGATGGGAGCGTCGCGAACAGCGGCTGCGCCAGCCAGTCGTCGACGAATCGCTCCAACCCGTCCCGCTCGATGGCGGTGGCCAGGGCCTCGTCGGTGTGGCGGCGGGCGGCGCGGTCGGCCGGGTCGTCGACTCGGACCACACCCTCGGGCAACGGTGGCAACGGGCGTGTGGGCGCGCCGACCACCACGACGGCGTCGACCTGCGCGTCGAGCCCGGCCTGGACCACGCGCTCGAGTGCGGTCTGCTCGCCGATGCGAAGCCAGGCCTTGTCTTGCCCCATCCTCTTGGAGCGTCCGCCCGCCAGCACTATCAAGCCTCGTCGCATTGCCACGTGGGCCACAGGATCGCCGACCGACGCCACCACGTCGAGTCGTGACCGGTCGCGGTGGTAAGGTTGAGCGGGGCCACGCTGGCCCAGGACACCCGGCCGAGACCATGAAACTACGGATTCTCGACGATTCCCTGCGCCTGCGCCTGCCTCGGGGTGACGTGGAGCGTCTTCGCGCAACCGGCCGGATCGAGGCCGCCATCCACTTTGGTCCCGGGCCGCAGCAGCGGTTGGTGTACGCGATCGCCGTCGATCCCCAGGGACAGCGGATGCGCGCCACCCTCACGGGCACCGACGTCGTCGTTCACATTCCGCAATCGGTGGCGCACGCGTGGGCCGACGGCGAGGAGATCAGCCTCAGTGCCGACCAGTCGCTGGGCGATGGCCGCACGCTCTCGTTGCTGGTCGAGAAGGATTTCAAGTGCGTCGTGACCCGCCCCGGCGAAGACGGGTACGACGGCTACGACAATCCGAACACGAGCTGTTAGCGGGGCCCAAGTCAGGCCACGATCCGCTCGGGTCGGGTGTAGACGCTCAGTCGGTCGCCGCGGACGAAGGCCGCCAAGGTCAAGCCGGCTCGAGCCGCGAGATCGATGGCCAACGAAGACGGAGCCGAGACGGCTGCGATCATCGGGATGCCAGCGGCGACGGCTTTTTGGGTGATCTCATAGGAGACGCGACCGGAGACCATCAGCACGTGACCCGAAAGCGGAAGCCGACCACGCTCGAGCGCCCAGCCGACCACCTTGTCGACGGCGTTGTGGCGACCCACGTCCTCGCGTACGACCAACGCCTCGCCCTCGGCGACGAACAACCCCGCGGCATGCAGACCGCCCGTACGCGTAAAGACCGCCTGGGCGGCGCGGAGCCGGTCGGGCAGGGCGTGGAGCCACTGCACGCCAACGCGGGTGTCGTCGTCGATCGGCTCGCAGCGCACCATCACCTGGTCGATCGACGCCTTGCCACAGATCCCGCAGCTGCTGCTCGCGTACAGGTTGCGGCGCAGACGGGCCCAGTCCACCTGTACCGAAGGCCGGAGGGTGGCCTGCACGACGTTGTTCTCGGCCGCGGGGTCGTCGACGACCGTGCAGTGCCGCACCGACATCACCGAGGCGGGATCGTCGACCACGCCTTCGGTGGCCAGGAAGCCGAGCGCCAGCTCGTGGTCGTGCCCAGGCGTTCGCATGACCACGGCCACCGGGGTCCCGCCAATGCGGATCTCCAGCGGCTCCTCCCGCACGACCGCATCGACATCCTCATGTCGGGTCTGGCCTTGCCACCACACCCGTGGCAGCTGCAGGTGGGGGTCGTCGGGATCGGGCTCCATGAACAAGGTGCGGACGGCAAGGCCCGGGGTCGGGAGCCTAGAGCACCGACCGGTTTGATTCCACACCCCGACACCGGCTGCAGGAGACTCGATGGCGTCGTGGTGCGGCGCTCGTGGCACGCTCGGTAGGCCTTCAGCGGCCTTGCGTACCCACGACCCCGCCCAGACCCGGCTGGGACGTCGCACTCGAACCGCTCGGCACCGTCGCCGTGAACGATCGACGCCGCCTGTGACCGAGCGGGTGTCGACGGTACGAGCCGCGAGGGCGGTCGGCCGCGGGCGATGGGGAACTACGGGTCGCCGAGGTAGCTGCCTGCGAGGATCTCGAACGGCACTGTCCGCGGTGCGATGTCGGGGTGCTCGGGGAACGCCTGCTGGACGGAGTGGATGGGCCCGGCCCCGGGCTGGAGCTCCAGGGTCGTGGTTCGGATCTCGACCGAGACCCCCGCGCCGTTGGGCACGACCAGAGGCTGCTCGTACTCGACGCGGATCTGCTTGCCGTCCACGCTCCACGAGAGCCCAACGCCGAAGGGCTGGACGGCACCGGTCAAGGGGTCGTGCTTGTTGAGTGCCTGCGGCTCGCCCCCGATGAGCGCGCACTCGTTGTGGAAGCCACTGAGGTTGTCGTACAGCTCGAGCCACACGCACGCGGTCGAGAGTCGCTGGTCGGCGTCGACTGCAGCCATCAAGCCCTCGACCCCGCCTTGGCCGGGCGGGATACCGAGCATGACCTTGTCGCCCATCGCCTTCGACTGCGGGGCGTCGGCTCCGACCTTGGCGACCCAGGTCCCGGCGATGCCGGTCTCGAACTCGGTGAGGGGGCGAGGAGCGGGCTTGGAGCGCCGACTGGCGAGCGATTGCTGGGCGGCCGCGCCCGTCTTGGCCTTGGCCTTTGCGTCGGCGGGCGCCGTCTTGCCCCGCGACGGCACCGACCGGGCACCGCTGTCGCAGCCGACGTTCGCGATACAGGCGGCCAAGCCCCATACCAACGAGAGTTGACGATACTGCACGCGGGTCATGGCTTCATGACGCAGCCAGCGCCGCTCGGTTGCACGCGGACCGCTGCGGAGCCGACGAGATCAGCGACTGGGATGCACCACCACGGTGACGCTGCTGGCGGTCAATTTGAGCTCGGTCAGCTCGACGGAGGCTGTCGTTCCATCGTCGAAGGCCAGCTCCAGCGTGTAGGCACGGTCGTCGGTGTGCACGGGGGCCAGCCACCGTTCCGAGCCCGGATTGATGATTCCCGTGTCCGTATCATAGGTCCCACCCCGTAGTAGGATCGTCGAGCGGTCCGCCCGATCGCCCTGCTCGGTCACGGTTTGGATCTGTTTCGCCGCCATCGGAGCAGTCTATTTCGCGCCAAACCGCCGACAACCCCTGCAAGTGGGGGCTGAGCCGAGGCGCAAGATATGCGATGGGCTGCTGCCGTCGCCGGGCGTGCGGCGGCCGTTGGTGCAGTCGGTGTCTCGGAGCCCACGCGTCGATCGTTGGCGTCGTCCGCCGGTATCACAGGTAGGTCCCACGACCAGCTCGCGACTGACGCGTACGCGAAACCCCGGCATTGCATCAGCATGGTTCGGATCTGGTGTGGTCGCACAGCCCCACGGGTCGAGGACGGGCCGCTACCCTGCGCGACGAGACCTCGGTTGGGGCCACGGCCGCATCGTCGTCCGGTGGAGGATCGGTGTAGATTGTCGCCGTGGCTCGACGCTTCGCCATCCCGTTCCTCGTCGCTACCGTTGGACTCGTTGCCTGCAAACCGGCCGAGGACCAGCAAGCCGATGTGTTTGCCAGCGCGCTCATCGGGCCCGACGGAGGGCAAGTCGCGGGCGGTAGCGTCGTCCTCGACATTCCCGCCGGGGCGCTCACGGCCGAGACCGAGATCGAACTGCGCCGAGCCGAGGGGGTCGACTTCACCGTGCCGGGGGTGCTGCAGGTCGGAGGGGTCATCACGATGCTGCCCGAGGGATTGCAGCTGCGGCAGCCGGCCTCGCTGACGTTCGATGGCATCGGTGGAGAACGGCCGGCGGTGGTGTTCGAGCAGGATGGACTGCGCGTGCTCGCCAACGGCAGCACCGCGTACCTCAACGAGCTCTCCCGGGCGATCCCCGCTCGCATCGAAGAGGGCGTGAGCCCCCGGGTGTCGTTCGTAGAGCCCGCCCTGGGCCCCACCCCCGACGACGCGGGGATGACCTTCCGCGACACGGCACGCGTGCAGCTGGAGGTGAGCGAGACACCGAGCCTGTCGCTGGTGCTGACCATCTACGACACCCAAGCGGCCTACGACCGACCGCTCAACGGCAGTGGTGATGGAGAGTGTGGCTTCCGGCTGCTCAACGTCGTGGGGGGATCGCTCGCGGCCGATTGCACCGAGGGGCTGTTCACCGCCCAGATCCGGCCCAGCAGCGATGTCGTTGCGTTCGACGTAGAGCCGTTCCTCTCGGGAAAGATGGAGACCCCGGTCACCGTTGGCGTGATCGCGGGCAGCGATGAGCTGGCCTACCAGGCGGGGTTCTTCAGCTTCGAGACCGGATCGTGCTTCGGAGAGACCTGCTCGGGCGTGGGTACCTGCGTGGTGCAAGGCGAGAGCGGAGTGTGTGAGTGCCTCGATGGCTTCGCGGCCGAGGGCCTCGAGTGCGTGTGCGCGCCCCAGTGCGAGGGACGCTCGTGTGGACCCGATGGCTGCGGCGGCAACTGTGCTCCTGGCTGCGACGATGGGGAGAGCTGCACCGATGAGGGCTCGTGCACACCCGACGAGCCACCGCCACCGCCCGCCACCGATGACGGCAGCACGACCGACATGCCGGGCTCGACCGGGATGGGCTCGACCGGGATGGGCTCGACCGGGATGGGCACCACTGGGATGGGCACGACCGGTGGTAGCAGCGGCTGACCACCAACCACACACGAACCTACCTGGGCCGACGTTGCGATCTCGCGACGTCGGCCTTCGTCGTCATCGAGTCTCCGACAGACTTTGCCTCATCGCGGACCGCGGAACGCTCGGGGTCGGGGAGCGGGATTGGCCGTGTCCCAAGAAAATGTTCCCTTCTCTGATCTTTTTTTGTCCGGCCCGATCATGAAATTCTGGTGCCGGTCGGTGGGGGCGTTCGTCCTCAGTGAAATCGGACAACACACCCCACCCCCTTGTGACACCTGATCCCACCCCTCGAATTCGGGACCGCAGCCGGTCATGCCGCAACGCCCGTCTTTCGCCGTGGGCTGTCGTACCCAGTTGTGGGTGTGTATGGCCTTGGGTCCGCAAAGCCCCAGGGTGCGATAGCCCCCGGTCGTAGAATCCCTCAAAACCCAGCCTAGAGTGGGCCACACGGCATTTGCACACACTTGAATACATTGATCGAAACACCACCTCCTGCGTAAGGTGCTCATGCCCGCTTCGGGTGTGAGTGCAGGAGCCCCGAGTGTCTCGGAGGGTGGGCACTCGGCTCACAACACCAACGAGATTCTCGACCAAGACGGCGCCACGAAGGCGTCCTCTCGGCAACTCCTGGGGAGCGTTTGAACGATGTACGTGCGCAGGAACAAATCAAAACTAGGCCTCGGCAGCATGGCCGCCGGGCTCGGCATCCTGACGTTGGCCGCGTGTGGCACGGGTGACGATGCCGACGGCGACTGCGTCTCGAACGAGCAGTTTTTCCAGAACGAAATCTACATCGCCACGCTCCAGGACACGTGCCTGTCCTGCCACAACACCGAAGGTGTTGCGGCGGGCACGAGCTTCATCTTGAGAGGCTCGGCGTGGGGTCCGGACTACCTCGAGCAGAATCTCAAGGTGTTCGAGCAGATGGCCAAGCTCGAGTACGACGGGACGCCGTGGATCCTCGCCAAGCCGACCAACCAGGTCGAGCATGGTGGGCAGGTCCAGTTCGAGACCGGCAGCGACGAGTACAAGGCGTTCGCCGAGATGGTCGATCGCATCAACAACCCGGTCGCGTGTGAAGAGACCGACGCCGCGGAGGAGTTCTTCGACGGTGTGGTGCTGCTCGACGAGGTCGCCACCCTGCGCAAGGCCAGCCTCGCGCTCGTGGGTCGCTTGCCCACCATCGAGGAGGAGCAGCAGGTCCGCGACGAGAGCTTCGAGGGCCTCGATGCCGTGCTCGACCAGATGATGACCGAGCAGGCCTTCATCGACCGCATCATCGAGATCTACAACGACAAGTTCCTGACCGATCGCTACTACCCCGGCACCGAGGCGCTCCAGCTCATCGGCGGCCTGGAGCTCGAGCAGGACGTACCCATCTATCCCGATGCGTTCTGGTTCGACGACATCACCGACGAGGACGAGCGCGCCACCGCGGAGGCCTTCTCCAACCGGGGTATCGCTCGCGAGTCGCTCCAGCTCATCGCGCATGTCGTTCGCAACGACCTGCCCTTCACCGAGATCCTCACCGCCGACTACACGATGGTGAACCCGTTCTCGGCGCAGAGCTACGGGGTGAGCCCGTCGTTCGTGACCGGGGAGTACGACGAGTTCGTGCCCGCCCAGATCCCGGGCATTCCCCACGCGGGCGTGCTGACCAACACCATCTTCATGATGCGGGCGCCGACGACGGAGACCAACCGCAACCGTCACCGCGCGCGCAAGGTGTTCGACTTCTTCCTCGCCACCGACGTGCTTCGTCTCGGCGAGCGTCCCATCGACGCCACGGGTGAGGACATCCTCAACCCCACCTTGAACAACTCCAACTGCACGGTCTGTCACGCGGTCATCGACCCCGTCGGTGGTGCGCTGCAGAACTGGGCCGAGGATGGCTACTACCGGCCGCGCGACGAGGGCTGGTACCTCGACATGCGTCAGCCTGGCTTCGGCGAGACCGTCATGCCGCCCAGCGAGAACGCTCGCTCCGCGCAGTGGCTGGCCGAGCAGGTCGTCGCCGACTCGCGCTTCGCCATCGCTCCGATTCACATCCTGTTCAAGGGCTTCTCGGGGCAAGAGCCGCTCCGCGAGCCTTCGGATCCGAACTCGGAGACCTACCTGCAGGCGATTCGAGCGTTCGACGTCCAGTCCAAGGTCTTCCAGGAGATCGCCGACCAGTTCGTCGAGGACGAGTACAACATCAAGACGGTGGTCAAGGAGATCATCAAGTCTCCGTACTACCGAGCCGCCAACGCGGGCGAGCTGACCCCGGAGCGCGAGGCCGAGCTGGCCGATGTCGGCACCGGCCGTCTGCTCACCCCGCTGCAGCTGCACCGCAAGGTCGAGGCCATCACCGGTCAGCCCTGGCGTGACGGTGGCACCGACTACCTCGTGGAGTTCGACCAATACCGCTTGTTCTACGGTGGTATCGACTCCGACGACGTCACCGAGCGGATCACCGAGCCCAACGGCATCATGGCCAACGTGGCCACCCGCATGGCCAACGAGATGGCGTGCTGGACCGTCGCGGCGGACTTCGCCGAGGAGCCCTCCGACCGCAAGATGTTCCCGTTCGTCGAGCTGGGCTTCGAGCCCGAGGACGAGAACGGCTTCGAGGTCAGCGGAGCTTCCTCCGCCATCCGGGCCAACATCCAGTACCTGCATCAACGGCTGCTGGGTGAGTTCGTGGAGCTGCGCTCCCCGGAGGTCGACGCGACCTACGACCTGTTCCTCGAGGTCTGGAAGGACGGTCGCGATCTGACCGGTCTTCCCGAGGAAGAGGGCGGCTACCCGACCGCACTGCCCGGCGCGTGCCAGGCCACCACGGACTTCTGGACTGGCATGCCGCTCCCCGAGGAGCAGCAGATCACCCAGGACCCCACCTACACCATCCGCGCCTGGATGGCCGTCACCAGTTACCTTCTCGCCGACTACCGGTTCCTGCACGAGTAGGCCCGCAACAGGAAGAAACGAAGAGGAGATCGACATCATGGATCGCCGTAACTTTCTCAAGCTCGCCTCCGCCGCCGGACTCTCGGTTGTCTCACCCGTCGTGTACGGTGAGCGAGGCCTCAAACAACCACCCAAGAACAGTGGAGCGCCCTACGAGGGCATCCTGTGGCTGTTCGTCAACGCCGCAGGCGGTTGGGACCCGACCAGCCTGTGTGATCCCAAGGGCGCGGCCTTCATGGACGAGCCCGATCGGATGAACAACTATCTCACCGACGAGATCATGACCGAGGGCAATATCTCGTATGCCCCGGTCGCCGGGAACCAAGCGTTCTTCGAAGCGCAAGGTCACCGCACCATGGTGGTCAACGGCATCGACATGCTGACCAACGGCCATGACGCGGGCAACCGGCACACGTGGAGCGGCCGCCTGGCGGAGGGCCATCCTTCGATGGCTGCCACCCTCGCCGCCTCGTTCGGTGTGGAGCAACCGCTGGCCTACCTCACCTTTGGTGGCTACTCCGAGACCGCGGGCCAGGTCGCCCGTACCCGCTCCGGCAACATCAACGTGCTTCAGCGACTGGCCTACCCGTCGCGGATGAACCCGGACGACGAGACCACCTCGTTCCACAACGAGCGTGCCCAAGAGCTCATCGCCAAGGCCCAGGCCGA
>JAHZJA010001181.1 GCA_022601155.1 Deltaproteobacteria bacterium
CGCTTGTGCCATCCCAATCTCGTCCGGATCTTCGACCTCGGGGTGTTGCCCGACCGCGGGCTGGAGTGGTTCGCGATGGAGTACTTGCCCGGCAAGGACCTCGAGCGACTGCTCGGTGCCGCGCAGCGACGAGGCGTTCGGTTCTCGCTCACGTTCGTGGGGCAGGTGTTCGACGGCGTGCTCGATGCGCTCTCCCACGCCCATCGCCAAGGCGTGATCCACCGCGACGTCAAGCCGGCCAACATCTTCGTCAGCCGTGAGACGCACGGCACCCGTGTCGCGGCCAAGCTCATCGATTTTGGCGTCGCATGCGATATCCGGAACACCAGCGCCGATGCCATCGAGCGCTGTGGTGATCCGCGCTACGTGGCGCCGGAGCAGGCGCTGGGCGGCACCCGCCCCGACGCGCGCACGGATGTCTATGCCGCGGGGATCAGCCTGTTCGAGGTGGCGACGGGCCGCCATCCCTTTGCGGACTTGCTCGACGGCCCCACCTCCGATCTCATCGCGGCCCACGCCCAGCGCATCCCGCCGTTGCCCAGCGCTTTCCTGCCACCGCAGCTGCCGGCCACCATTCGCTGTGGCCTCGACGTGGTGTTCGGCAAGGCTTGCGCCAAGGATCCCGAGGAGCGATTTGCCTCGGCCGCCGACATGCGCCGTGCGTTGCTCGACGTGCTGCCCTGCTGAGCTGCCCGTGGTGGGACGAATCTGCGGCCGTGCGGTGCACGACCGGTCGCCGCAGGTCAGCGTGACTTCAGACGCTTGGCCTGCCGGATGATCTTGGACCCTCGTCGGCCTCGCCGCCGTGACAAGTGCTCGGCGCTCGCCGACTGACGCTCGGCGTGAAGCCGAAGCTCCGCCCGCAGCTTGACGAAGCTGGCGAACCGGGCGGCCCCGAGTTCACCGCTGTCGAGGGCGGCTCGTACTGCGCAGCTCGGCTCTCGATCGTGCTGGCAGTCGCCGAACCGGCAGCCCTGGGCCAGCGCTTCGATCTCCGGAAAGCCTCCCCGTAGATCGTCTTCGTCGCCCCACATCTGGAGCTCGCGCATGCCCGGCGTGTCGATGAGTGCTGCAGCTCCGGGAAGCATGAACAGCTGGCGGTGGCGAGTGGTGTGTCGACCTCGGTCATCGCTGTCGCGAACGGCTGCCGTGGCCATGCGTTGCTCACCCAAGAGGTGATTGACCAGTGTGGATTTTCCCGCGCCCGAAGAGCCGACCAGCGCCACGGTCTGACCACGGCCCAAGTGCGGGCGCAGAGCATCGATGCCCTCGTCCCTCGGGGCACAGATCACATGCACGGGGGCGTCCCCGGCCACGGCGGCGGCACGGAGTCGGGCGGCCTCGGGATCGTCGCTACGGTCGGCCTTGGTGAGCACCACCACTGGACTGGCACCGCTGCGGTTGGCCAGCACCAGGTAGCGCTCGAGGCGACGGACGTTCTCGTCCCCGTCCAGGCCCATCGCGATGATCAAGGTGTCGACGTTGGCGGCAACACACTGTCCAGAGTCACGACGTCCGGCACGACCACGGATGAACGCACTGCGTCGGGGAAGCACGGCATGAATGATCGAGGGCCCGTTGGTCATCGCGGCCAGGGCGACCCAATCGCCGACCGCAGGTGCAGCGAGCTGGCCGTCGAGGCGCAGGCGTCCTAGGGGTTCCGCGCGGCGCGGGCCCGCGCCGTCGTCCACCTGGAGCTGGCCACGATCTTCTCGAACCACCCGGGCGGGGCACAAATCGGGTCGCTCGAGGGCGGTAAAGGATTGTCGGAAGTCAGGGCCGTAGCCCAAGTCGATGAGTTCCACGGGTATTTGCGGTTTCTGAGGCTTGCGGGACCTGCCCGCATGGCAAAGCGAACGTGCTCGTGTCCTGCGCTATCGCGCAGATACACCGGGTTCATCGCGTGCGTGTGGCCGATCGAACCGCATCCTCGACCAACCCTGCGATGTCTAGGGTAACGAGGACGACGATTTCGTCGTGGGGAAGATCGGCTCTGCTCAGACCCGCATAGGCCGGTGGCAACCTTACGACCCGTCCTGGGTCGGGTCAAATCCGCGACCTGTGGTCCTAGGAAAGCCCGCCGTCGGATGTCGGTGAGGCTGCCCGCTTGCTTGCCCGTACCCAGGAGCCTCCGCTACCTTGCGCTCCAGGACACCTATCTCTAGCCCAGGCTTAGCAGAGCCTAGACGGAAGTAACGACAAATGGATACCAGGGACACCAGGGTTCAAAACTTGCTCTTCTTGCTCGCGGCAGCTCCGCTGAGCACCGGTTGCATCATCACCACCGATGATGGCGACACCGAGAATGCCGGTACCGCCAACGCAACGGACAACGCGACCGGGAACGCGACCGACAACGCGACCGGGAACGCGACCGACGATCCCACCGGCAATGCGACCGACGATCCCACCGGAAACGCGACCGACGATCCCACCGGCGCGATGGACACCACCGCGGGTGGCATGGACACCACCGCCGGCGAGACCGAGGATCCCCCGCCCGCGATCTGCGTGACCTACGCCGACCAGGTCGAGCTTTGCTACGACGACGTCGCCGGGATGACCGCCCTCGACAACTGCATCGAGTACCGCGCCGACTACGAGGCGTACGGCGAAGACTGCCTGGGCGTGTGGGAGGACTACCTCGCCTGCCTTTCGGCGCTGACCTGCGAGGAGTTCACCGACGACATGGACGACTGCCCGACCGAGTTCGAAGCAGTCGAGACGACCTGCGTCGCGAAGTGATCGCCACTTGCCCGTGACGATCACGGGCTCGCGCGCGGCCGCGTCGGTCTGTTCCGATGCGGCCGTCCGTGTTTTCGTCCTATCCTCAGAGGGCTCCGATGATCTTCGTCTCCGGTACCAAGCGTAGTGGCACGTCGATGTGGATGCAGGTGCTGCAGGCGGCGGGCCTGCCCGTGCTCGGCAAGGCATTCCCCCGCAACTGGGGTACCGGGCCTCTGCGCGACGCCAACCCCGACGGGTTCTACGAGAGCCTGCTTCGCAATGGCGTCTACTACCGCACCAACCCACATCCACAGACGGGCAAGTACTTCCTGCCCGAGCACGTGGAGGGCTATGCGGTCAAAGTCTTCGTACCCGGCGTGATTCGGTCGGAGCGCGCGTACATCGAGCACCTGGTCGCGAACGTCCGGGAGTGGCGGGAGTACGAGGCCTCGATCAACCGGCTGTACGAGATCGAGGCCGAGACGCGAAGCGAGTCCCGCGAGGCGGGAGCCGAGGTCGAGGAGCCGTTCAACTTCCCGCCCGCCTACGAGTGGTGGATGGAGAACTTTGCGCTCGTGCGCGACATTTCCCTTCGGCGCTACCCGGCGCGACTGCAGACCTACGATCAGGTGTTGTCCGACCCGGACAACACCATCGGCGCGGTACTGCGGGCTGTCGGTCACGGCGACGTGGAGGCCGGCGTCGCTGCGGTCAAGCCCGAAAACCGCACCCAGACCCGCCCGTCGTCCAACAGCGTCCCCGACGAGCTCGCGCAGGTCTTCGACGATCTGTACGGCGCCATCGAGCGAGGCAAGGGCATCGGCAACACGTTGCTGCGCACCCTCAACGACACCAACCAGTCGCTATTGCCCGAGCTCACCCAGCTTCAGCACAAGGTGGCCCATTCCCAGGTCGCGCGCAGGATGAAGTCGGGGGCCAAGGGCGCGCGCCCGATCGAGATCGAGGGCATGCCCAAGGTCGACTGATCCGGGCGACTCACAGCCATTCTCGCGGGATCCCGATGATCTCGAACGGCAGCTGCGGAGGATCGTCGTTGCCCAGCAGCTCGACGAAGTGATCGAGCTGGCTGTTGACCACCCAGAGCCGATCGTGGAGAACGGCGGCCGTGGTGGGGACGTCGAGCACGTCGTCGAACGCATCGATGGGGGTGACCACCACCGAGGCGAAGGTGGGGGTCGAACGACAACCGGTGCAGGCCAGGGACGCCGCCCGAGCCGACCATGGTCGTCGCGTCGAGGACGGCGAGACCATCGACGCTGCCGAACGTCGGGTCGAGCGGTATCTCGACGGACGCTCCGTCGGCAAGCGTGACGCGGAACAGCTTGCCGCCGATGCCGGCCAGCGGGGGGGCGGAGACGATGGCGTCAGATCGATCCCGTGCTGCGACGACTGGGTCTGGAGCGTCGGGTCGCGCTGCTCCAGCCCTACGCCGCGCTCTCGCCGCTCGTGGTGATGGAGACCGATCTGGTCCTCACCACCGCCCGGTGGTTGGCGCTGCAGCTCGACCCCGGCGCGCAGCTGGTGGTGCGGCGTCCGCCCGTGGCGATCGAACCGGTTCGGCTACAGCTGCTGTGGCACGCTCGGATGCACCGCGACCCCCGACAGCGCTGGCTTCGACAGGTGCTGTGCGACGTTGCCGATGGCCTCGATCCGCACCAGCTGCGGTGGCCGGCCACCGGGCGAGACAAGCGACGTCAACGGCCGTAGGGTGGTGCACATGTCGACCTTCCACGAGTTCGAGATGGCGTCGATCACCGGAGAATCGGTGAGCTTCGCCCAGTATGAGGGCCGTGTTTGCCTCATCGTCAACGTCGCCAGTGCTTGAGGGCTGACCCCTCAGTACGCAGGTCTGCGTACGATGCACGATGCTCATCAGGCCCAGGGACTCACCGTGATGGGCTTCCCTTGCAACCAGTTCGGAAAGCAAGAGCCCGGTTCCAACGAAGAGATCGCCGAGTTCGCGCGGTCGAAGTACGGGGTGACGTTTCCGATGTTCGCCAAGGTCGACGTCAACGGAGCCAACGCGGCGCCGCTGTACGAGTTCTTGCGCCAGGGGGCGGCCAACGAGGACGGCACGAGCGACATCCAGTGGAACTTCACCAAGTTCCTGGTCGATCGAACGGGCGCGGTGGTCAAGCGCTACGGGCCCAAGGTCACCCCCGAGGAGATCGAGGCCGAGCTGTCCGCCCACCTGTGAGGGTCAGCGCGAGCCCTCCAGGAGCACCTTGAGCACGCCTCGGCGGGCGGCGTGGGCGATGGCCGCCTCGCCGTCCGCGAGTCGATAGCGGGCATCGATGAGGGGACTCGGGTCGACCTCACCGTTGGCCAGCGCGGCGAGAGCCACGTCGAACGGCCCGCAGCGCGACCCTACGAGACGGATCTCGTCCACCACCACCCGGGTGGCATCGAGCGGCACGGACCCTTGATAGGTGCTCTTGAGCACGACCGTCCCGCGCGGGCGAATGTGTTGGAGCGCGAGAGCGAGCCCCTCGGCAGAGCCCGTGGCCTCCACGATCACGTCGAAGGGCGCAGGGCCCATCGAGTGGGGATCGGTGGTGTCGATGCCGGGCCCGGCGACGCGAGCGAGCTTGTGCGGATGCCGGCCCACCGCGACGCATCCGATACCGCGGGCCCGCAGGGCCAACACGACCAGCAGCCCCAGCTTGCCGTCGCCGATCACCGCGACGCGCGACTGCGGGGACATCGGGGCAGACTCGAGCACCTCGAACGCGGCGGCCAGTGGCTCGGTGAACACCGCGTGATCGTCGGGGACGCCGTCGGGGACCGCGTGGAGGTTGGCGACGGGCACCACCACCTGCTCGGCAAAGCAGCCTGGTCGATCGAGGATGCCCAGCACCTGACGACGCTCGCAGTGCTTGGGCCGCGCGGCCCGACACGCCGGACAGGCTCCGCACGTCAGGTTGATCTCGGCGGTGACGCGGCGGCCCTCCCACTGTGGGGCCGAGGGGCAGTGGCGTACCGTGCCGACCATCTCGTGGCCCAGGATGCCGCGGTAGTCCTTGTAGCCGCGGGTGATCTCGAGGTCGGTCCCGCAGATGCCTGCGAGTCGTACATCGATGGTGGCCTCGCCGTGGCCTGCGATGGGGGCCGCCACTTGTCGCAATACGACCCCGCCGTCGAAGCACAGTGCTCGCACCCCGTCGTCATGCCGCGTCGGGCGGCCAAGAGCAAGGGCCAAGGCCGAGCTGCACTCCACTGGCTGACATGACGGCGGCGGGCATGACACCATTTGTGCTCGTGTCCCGCCCGCACGGCCCTCGCACCGGAGACCCCAAGATCGTGCAGAAGATCGAGCAACAGCTCCATGGCCACCGTGTGGTGGTCGCGCCCGACGACGCCGACCCGTCCCACGCCG